>JAILPB010000106.1 GCA_024690485.1 Butyrivibrio sp.
AAATTCTGATTATTAACATATTTTTTATAAACAAGGATTAACTTTATGAAAATTTATGATTTTAATGGAAAAAAGAATGTATGCGGAAGCCGCATAAAAGCTGCAAGAAAGGCTAAGAAGCTAACCCAAACTGAGCTGGCAGCCCAGCTTCAGACGCAGGGGATTATCTTAGATCAGATATCTCTTAGCAGAATTGAGGTTGGTACCAGGTTTGTCGCTGATTTCGAACTTAAAACTATAGCTAACCTCCTTGACTGTAGTATCAGGTGGCTTCTTACCGGAAGTGATGACTAATTCCTGCTCACAACTCTTTAAATCACTTGGTTTCTCATTTTCTATAAAGTTATCGTATTATAAAATACTTATTATCGTGATTAAGGTTGCTCGGAAATATATGAAAAAAAAATCCTGAGGTTACCATGAAATCAGTGCTTTTTTGACCAGTTTTAGAAATGATTTGGAAATATACAATAAAATAGTTCTGAGGTTACCTTTTGAAGTAATGATATTTGGGGTAACCGGAGAACAAAAATCCCATATATTTCCAAACGCCATAAAGACCTTAAGTGCAAACCATTCCAATATCCAAATTCGCATAATATCGCTATCATTATTCTTATCTTTAGCACATTTTGTAAAGTTCTGAATGCTATCTTTTATTTGTAATTTACTGGACGAGGTAGCATCACATGAAAATATACGATTTTCAGGGCAAAAAAAATATCTGTGGACAGCGCCTTAAGGAAGCTCGTAAGACAAAGAAACTGTCGCAGCTTGAGCTAGCTGAAGAGGTGCAAAAACACGGCATAACACTTGAGAGAGATTCTGTAAGCAGAATAGAACTTGGTACCAGGTTTGTACCAGATTACGAGCTTATGATATTTGCGCAAATATTAGAAAAGGATGTTGAGTGGTTTTTATCATAAACCATTCAACATCCTTTTATTATGCATTTTCTTCCATATGCCTTCTTCTAAGCTGGCCGCAGGCGCCGTCGATGTCGCGACCCATTTCGCGTCGAACAGTTGCGTTTATGTGGCGCTTTTCAAGGCGCTTTTGAAAATCAAGAACTCGCTCTCTCGTACTTTCTACGAAGTCTCTCTCCTTGATAGGGTTAACGGGAATGAGATTAACAACGCAGTTTAAATCTGATAAAAGAGCTACCAGCTCGTCTGCGTCGTCGTCCGTATCATTTACTCCGCCCACAAGGGAATACTCAAAGGTGAGCTGCCTTCCTGTCTTATCAAAGTAGTTCTTGCAGGCAGCAATTAGCTCGTCGATTGAGTACTTATTGGCTATTGGCATTAGTTCCTGTCTCTTAGCCTGATTTGAAGCATGAAGAGAAATTGCCAGGTTTATCTGAAGCTTTTCATCTGCAAGCTTATACATGTTAGGCACTATACCGCAGGTTGAAACAGTGATATTTCTCTGCCCCATATTAAGGCCGTTTTCATCAGATAAAAGCTGAATAAACTTAAGGATATTGTCATAGTTATCAAGAGGCTCTCCGCTTCCCATAACAACTATTCTTGATATCTTTTCTCCGGTGTCCCTTGTGATGGCATATATCTGATCAAGTATCTCTGAAGGAAGAAGATTTCTCTCAACACCGTCAAGGGTTGATGCACAAAATCTGCAACCCATGCGGCATCCTACCTGTGAGGATACACATACGCTGTTTCCGAATTTGTACTTCATGAAAACACTTTCAATTAGATTTCCATCAGATAATGAAAAGAGATATTTCCTTGTGCCGTCAATCTGTGACTCCTGCACTCTGACGATCTGCAAAGCTACAAGTTCGCTTCCCTGTGAAAGCTTCTCTCTAAGGGACTTAGAGAGGTTTGTCATCTCATCAAAGGATCTTGCCTGTTTCTTATGAAGCCAGTCGTATACCTGACCTGCACGAAACTTAGGCTCTCCAAGAGATGTCATATATTCTGTTAGTTCCTGTTTATTTAAAGATTTTATATCCATATGTTAATTCTAAAATTCCAATGTCTTTTGTTATTTGCAGAAATAGCTTACGCTCATTCTGCATAATTCCGGAAGATTCCATTATTCCTTTCTTCTAAACTTAGCAATAAAGAATCCGTCAGTGTCATACTCGCCGGGAGCAAGCTGTATATAACCTTTTTCCGCAGTGGGGCATTCCTTCATCTTTTCAGGGAGTCTCTCTGTAATATCCACAGCTTCAAATGGAAGTTTCTCCAAAATCCACTTTACATTGTCCTCATTCTCAGCTTTAGACATAGTGCAGGTGCTGTAAATAAGCGTTCCGCCGGGCTTTACATAGTTCCACACATTCTCCAGAATTTCACGCTGCTTCTTCTGAAGTGAAAGAATTGATAAGGGATCCATGTTAAGCTTGATATCAGGCTTTCTGCCGATTACTCCAAGTCCTGAGCAGGGAAGGTCGCAGTATAAAACATCCGCAATATTCTCAAGTCTCTCCTCATGGCGGGAAGCATCGCCTTGTCTTACTTCCATGTTATCTACTTTCATTCTGCGGGCATTTTCCTTGATTATCATGCACTTGTTTTCAGAGATATCGCGGGAGATAACTTTTCCTGTGCCTCTCATCATGTCTGCCGCATGTATGCTCTTTCCGCCGGGAGCCGCACAGACATCAAGAATTGTCTGATTCTTTTTAATATCTGCAATCTCACCGACCAGCATAGAACTGATATCCTGAACCATCCATGCACCTTCGTCAAATCCGGGGATATAACGAAGGTTATCAGTGTGATACATATTAAGCGCATAGGGAAGAATGCCACTGGGAATCAGCTTTATCCTGCCCTCATTAGCGGTTTTCATTTTGGCGATCAGATCTCGTACTTCTTCTCCTCCAAGTCTCTTACTGAATCTGATAGTCACAGGTCTTGTCTCCAGGAAAAACTTGAAAGCATGGAGTGTTTTTTCAACTCCGCACTGTTCTATCCACATTTCAGCAAGCCACTGGGGCTGGGAATATTTTATAGATAGATAGTAAGCCCTGGTCTCGGTAGTATTCCCGGGATTTGGCCACTTAATGTCCTCTTTGTTTCTGGCTATGTTTCTCAAAACTCCGTTCACAAAGCCCTTAAGTCCCTTGAAACCATGCATGATAGCAAGCTTTACAGATTCATTAACTGCAGCAGAATCCGGCACGTTATCCATATACATTATCTGAAAAGTGCCCATTCTGATTATGCACTTTATGGGAGAATCCATCTTCTCCACAGGGGTTTTGGAATACTGATCTATTATGTAGTCAAGGGTGAGCATTCTCTCTATGACTCCGTCAGAGAGGTACTTTATAAAAGCCTTACTCCTCGCATCAAGGTAGTCAAGCCTCTCCAGAGCGCCCTTTACGCCAAGCTGCTTCTTGCGCTCATCCTTTTCCATTTCAATTAAAATTCCAAAAGCTATATCCCTTTCGTTTACCTGCTTTTCCATATCAGTCCCTTCTTCTGCCTCCGCCTACGATCATCATAAGTCTGAGAAGCTGCAATATTGAAGAAGCAGCAGCCGCCACATAGGTAAGTGCAGCTGCGCTAAGTACCTTTCTTGAATAAGGAATCTCGTCCGCAGCAAGAATGCCATACTCTCCAAGCATAGCAAGAGCTCTGTTTGAAGCATTAAATTCAACAGGCAGTGTCACGATCTGGAATGCAACCGCAAGAGAGAACACCCAGATACCAATCCTTGCAAGAGGTGTAAGGCTAAAGATCAATCCTATAATAACAATCGGGAGACCAAGTCTTGAGCCCAAATTTGCCACAGGAACAAGAGCCGACCTGATATTAAGAGGCAGATATCCTGTGTGATGCTGCATTACATGACCGCACTCATGAGCTGCTACGCCTATTGCCGCAACACTGTTAGAGCCATAAGTAGCATCTGAAAGATTAACTGTTCTTGTTCTCGGGTCATAATGATCAGTAAGATTTCCCGGAACATGACACACACTTACGTCAGATAATCCGTTTCTTCTAAGGATTTCTTCAGCAACCTGAGCACCTGTCATGCCGCTCATACTTCTTATCTTTGCATATTTTTTGTAGGTTGACTGCACTCTGGCACTGGCGATCATGCAGAGAAGCGCACCAATTATTACAAGCAGATAGGTCAGATCAAAACCGTATCCATATCCTCTATATCCATAACCATACATTAGTAACATAAATTGCCTCCTAGTGTTTTATCTATTCGCAGGGCTTTACAAAGTTCCTGATATTTAGTCTCCAATCACCATGCCCGGCTCTACATCGTAGCCAAGAAGGAAACTTTTAACGTCCATGCGTTTTTTGCCTTCAAGCTGAAGTTCTGAAATTTCAAGAACTCCATCCCCTGTATTAACAAGTATTGATTCCTTGGTTACACTGTGAATTGTGCCGGCATTTCCGTTTGCTTTTTCACCGGTTACCTTCACTGTCCAGATTTTAAGCATCTTGCCATTTAGTTTAGTAAATGCGCTGGGCCAGGGATTCATGCCGCGGACAAGATATGATATCTTCTCTGCAGAATCATTCCAGTTGATCTTTCCCATGTCCTTACTGATTTTTCCGCACTTTGTGGCTTTGGATTCATCCTGAGGAATGGGTGTGATCTCACCCTTCTCCAGTTTAGGCAAAGTTTCTGCGATCAGATCCGCTCCGAGGTACATAAGCTTATCAAACAAAATACCTGCAGTATCTTCCTCAGTTATGGGAAGCTTTGCAACCGAGAGAATATCTCCTGTATCCATTCCTGCATTCATCTGCTGTATTGTCACGCCTGTTTCCTTTTTTCCATCAAGGATTGAAAATTGAATAGGCGCAGCACCTCTGTATTCCGGTAAAAGTGACGCATGAATATTAACACATCCAAGTCTTGGAATATCGAGGATTTCCTGTGACAAAATCTGTCCAAAGGCTGCAACAACATATATATCTGCATCATAGGTCTTAAGCTTTGCTACAGCATCGGGAGTCTTAATCTTTTCCGGCTGAAAAACTTCAAGCCCATGCTTTAAAGCACACTCTTTAACCGGCGAAGGCATAAGCTTATCACTTCTGCCCTTTGGCTTATCGGGCTGTGTTACAACGCATACAACCTCGTGTCCTTTTTCTATTATCTTCTCAAGCGCCGCCACTGCAAAATCCGGCGTTCCCATGTAAACTATTTTCATATGATAGATTATCTCCTTAAACTCAAACTAAAGAATAACACCCCGCTTTTTTGCGAGGTGTAAAACTCTTGTTTATTATTTCAGATATCATGTACTTTATAGAGCTTTCTTCCTCTCACATGCTAATTATATCACATACATACTTTCTCTTTTACAATATTTCTCCATACATCACCAATCTGAATCCCAGTCTGTGGAGTCGCTATCCCAGTCGCTTCCGCCGTCCCAGTCGTAGTCACTGTCATTGTCCCAACTGTTGCTTTCGCTTCTTGAAGCTCTGGATTCAGCATTTTCCTGATACGAAGCACTTTGTGTTACATCGCTAAATTCATTATCAGCGAATTCCCAGGCCTTGGCATCAGAATAGTTTTTGCCCATAAAATAAGGGTCTCTGTTCTTCTCATCATACTGCGCAGGTTCCGATACCTGATACCATGAGTCATACTGGTCATCATACCTAAACCAATCATTGGAATCATTGTAGTAGACTTCATTGTCATATGAATAATAGCCATTAAATTCACCAACGTGACTTACGGCATGATTCGTGTATAAATTTAGCGCAACTACAAGAATAAGTCCGAGAATAACACCGATAAATGAAGTCCTATTAGCCTTTCGTATTGTTCTTTGTAAATACTTCTGGGATTCTTCTTTTATTTGGGCCTCTTCTTCGCGGCTTAGCTTTAAGCTCTTCTGATGTACGATCTCATCCTTAAGCTTCTGGTAAAGCTCATGGACAGCATACTGCTCATCATCACCCTGATATCTTACAGCTCTGGTGCCGTCAGCTTTATTCTTATAGACGATGAAATCTCCGTTTGCATCCTGATATATACCGAATGCCTTAGGCTCTCTTACATCTTTTCCAATAAAAAATCTGGTGACATTTTCAGGCGGAAGTTGCCTTGCCTGATACCATGACTTAAGTTCCGCTATGGTTCTGGGCCTTACATCACCATCATAATGAGACTGATTTGGAGCGCCGCAATCAGGACACTCTTTCAGTGTATCTTCATAAGTGTTTCCACAAAAATCGCACTGTATCTTCATACCCCAAATTCCTTTCCTATGATACAAAAAGAGCGGTACGCTTTGTAACACGCGCATCGCCCTTAATTATAATAAATATTTATTTTGCTCTCAACTAATTGGCAGGAATTATTTTATTTCAAAAGCTTACTTGCTGTGCGGCCCTCAGCCTTACCAAGAGTTGTGTAATGATTAAAGAGCTTTTCAGCATCTGCTCCAAAGGCTTCCTGCAGATCCTTGTAGTTCAAGTAGTAATAATATGCATTGAACTCAGCATTGTTTCCTGCATAGTTATTAAGAGCTGCCGCTGCTGCATCGTTTGCAGTTTTGGTCTCCACAGCTGCAGGATCAATGTTCTGAACATATACTTCTATGCAGTCATGAACATCGTCGTTCTGAACTCTCTCATCGTCGATGTAGAAGTGGAAAAATACATTCTTCTCTGTCTCGTCCTGTCCGATGTGAATCTTAATATATTCTGATCCGCCTTTAAAAGAACACTCTATATAAGTTCCTGTACTGGAATGTGGACCAACAAAATATGTGTAGTTATAACCTGTCTTAAGCCATACTTCCTTGGTTGCTCCGGTATCCATCTTCAGCACACTTTCGCCAAAATCAAAGAAGTCCGGTCTTTCACTGTAAGCAAGAGCTTTCACCCCGCCAAGAGCTGTCAACACGAGAATTAAAGAAAAACAAACAGAAACAGCTTTGATAAATCTTTTCATCATCATTTACCTCTTTTCTTCACATATATGCTTTCCCAACAATCCCCTTTATAAATTATAAGAAATAGTGCCTATTATTGCACATAAACTATTCATTAAATAAGTGCGAAGGAATAGTAAACACGAAAAATTGCACGTCAAGTTATCCACCTGACGTGCGATCTGATTCATTATTATTCTTCTTCCATTTCCTGCTGAAGTTCCTCGTTATCCACAAGATCTCCCTCAACCTTCTCAACATACATATGTCCGTCAAGGTGATCAAGCTCGTGACAGATAGCTCTTGCAAGAAGCTCAGTTCCTTCAAGCTCGAAGGGCTTCATATCGATATCGTAAGCTCTTACTTTTGCATAATTAGGTCTTGTAACAATTCCTGATTTTCCGGGAAGTGAAAGGCATCCCTCGTAGCCTGTCTGCTCTCCGCTGGTCTCAAGGATAACAGGGTTTATAAGAAGATGTGGATCCTCTCCTGTGCAGTCAATAACAACGATTCTCTTAAGTACTCCAACCTGAGGAGCTGCAAGACCAACGCCGTTTGCCTCGTACATTGTCTCAAACATATCATCTATAAGTTCTCTGATTCTGGGAGTTACTTCCTTAACCTCTTTACAAGGACGGGCAAGTACATCATCTCCATATTCTCTGATCTCTCTAAGTGCCATTTTTCTAACCTTTCTAAGTGAATAATTTATGTAAACTGCCTAAGCCATAGTGCGATTTATAAAAAGCACATTCGCAATATGCATTTCCAACCCTATTATCATACTATAACATAAAACGTCCGGCATTAATTATCTAATACATTTTTACATAAAATAAATGTACCGTTTGCCCAAAGGCTCGACATGGACGATTCCTTTAAAATCCCTGCATAGGATCAAAGTCAAACTGAACCTGGATATTTCCGGATAACCTTCCCTCTTTTGAAAGCTGATCCAAAAGATTTGACACTTCATCTCTTATTCGTACAAGGCAGTCAAAGTCTTCGTGCTTTACATAGATGACCATCCTGTAGATATCATTAATTCTGCTGATCGAAGCAGCGGCAGGTCCTATTATCATGGCTCCGTCTATAAAAAGCCTATCAATTGCAGCCCTGATATAATTAGCCTTTTCTTTTCCCTCGTCCTCATTTTTTGCCCAGATCTGAACTGAGAGCATATGAGAAACAGGTGGATATTTCATGAGATTTCTGTATTCTATCTCTTCCTCGTAAAAAGCTTTATAGTCCTGCTGAGAAGCAGTAACAACACTGTAATTATCAGGCTGATAGGACTGAATAACTACATACCCCTTTTTATCTCCTCTTCCTGCCCTGCCAGCAGCCTGGGTAAGGAGCTGGAAGGTTCTCTCTGCAGCCCTGTAATCTCCTGCATTTAAGGACATATCCGCTGCAAGAATTCCCACAAGCGTTACATTTGGGAAGTCATGTCCCTTAACTATCATCTGGGTTCCCACCAGAATATCCGCTTCTTCTGCAGCAAAAGAAGACAATATCTTCTCATAGCTACCCTTAAGCCTTGTGGTATCAGCATCCATTCTAAGAACCCTTGCCTTGGGATAAAGCTTTCTTACTTCATTCTCTATCTGCTGGGTTCCTGCCCTAAAGGCTGTTACATATTTTGAACCGCATTCAGGACATATCTTTGATACAGGCTGAGTGTGACCGCAATAGTGACACATAAGCATTCCGCCTCTGTGCTCTGACATGGATACATCGCAATGAGGACACTTAAATACATATCCGCAGGATCTGCAGGACACAAAGCCTGCAAGTCCTCTTCTGTTTATAAAAAGCATGGCCTGATGTCCGGCATCTAAGGTTTCCTGAAGCTTTTCCTGAAGAGATCTGCTAAAGATTGATCTGTTTCCTTCTCTAAGCTCCTGCCTAAGATCTGCAATCTCAACCTCCGGAAGAGTTCCTCCCGTAAGTCTTCTGTTAAGCTCAAAGAGTTTATAAGTTCCGTTCTTAGCCCTGTAATAGGCTTCAAGAGAAGGAGTTGCTGAACCAAGGACAACACTTGCTCCTCCGGGAACGATGCCCGCCAGCTCTATTGCAACTTCTCTTGCATGATATTTGGGCATAGTCTCACTCTTGTAGGAAGTCTCATGTTCCTCGTCTATTATGATGAGACCAAGATTAGGGAAAGGTGTAAACAGCGCTGACCTGGGTCCTATTATGATATCGATATCGCCGTTTTTAGCTCTAAGGGCCTGGTCGTACTTTTCTCCGGCAGAGAGTGTGGAGTTCATAACAGATACTCTCTCTCCAAAGTGCCTGTAGAAGCGCATAAGAGTCTGATAGGTAAGCGCTATTTCAGGAATTAGGACTATGGCCTGCTTGCCACGCTTTATCATCTTATCGATAAGCTCCATGTATACTTCTGTTTTTCCACTTCCGGTGATTCCATGAATAAGATAAGTATCCCGAATTTCGTTATCATACTCAGAGATAATCGTGTCCGCTATATTCTGCTGTTCAGGGCTTAAGGTTATTTCCTTTTTAGCAGCACTTATATCGCCCACAGGATTTCTGTAATAATCCTCAATCTCAACCTTAACAATACCTTTATCCGAAAGGGCTTTAATAACCGCAGGTGTCACGTTGAGCTTCCCTGTTATGATCTCATAGGGTATTCTCTCTAACGGATCCTCCAGAAGTTTTTCCAAAAGCCTTGCCCTTGCAACCTGATGTCTTTTCACACATCCTGCATAAAAATCTCTTGCCTGCCTCTCATCTGTAAGAAGGCTTACATACCTGTGCTTTAGGGCAGTTACCTTTTTTCTCACAGGGATAACTGTCCTTAGGCAATTGATCATTGTGGATCCATATCTTCTGTGAATCCTTGCAGCAAGCTTTACCATAAGGGCATCAGGAGAAAGCTCCTCATCATTTAGGGAGATTATCTCCTTTATCTTAACCGGGTCACACTGGGGCTCATTCATAAGCTCAACCACATAACCCACCCTCTGCACATTTCCCTTTCCAAAGGGGATTTTAACGCAGCTTCCTACGTCAATCTGCCCCCTCAGCTTTTCCGGGATCTTGTACTGAAAAGGTCTGTCCACCTTCTCGTGAGATATGTCTATTATTATGTTGGCATAGGGAAAATCCTGTATTTCCCCCTGATTAGCAAACTCTATAGGCATTTTTATCACTTTTTCATTTCTTCAAGAATCTCTTTAATAAGTACTCTCTCATCCATAGGGTATTTTACGCCCTTGATTTCCTGATAATCCTCATGACCTTTTCCGGCAAGAACAATGATATCTCCCTGCTCGCCATGCTCGATGGCATATCTGATAGCTTCTTTTCTATCTTCGATCATGATATATTCGCCGTCTGTTTTCTTCATGCCGGTCTCGATATCTTTGAGGATATCCATAGGTTCCTCAAATCTAGGATTATCTGATGTAATTATAGTAAAATCAGCAAGCTTTCCGCTAACCTCACCCATCTCAAATCTTCTGAGCTTTGATCTGTTTCCGCCACATCCAAATACAGATACAAGTCTTGTG
>JAILPB010000127.1 GCA_024690485.1 Butyrivibrio sp.
GAACTTACTGATGAAGAGTCAGAACCGGAAGAGGATGAAGGGTCTGATGAAGGCAGAGGTTTTGAAGTAGTTGAGCCCGATGTTAGAAAGAATAGTCTAAAGGAACTGTTTGCTGACAACAATGAGGCTGAGGAAGAAACTGTTGTTTCGCTGGAGCCCCATGAGTGGAAACCTTATGACTCTGAAGAAGAGGAAATAGAGGAAGAGGATTCTGAAGAGGAGATAAAGGTAGCTTCTGAGGAAGATAAGGCCATAGATGTTTCTGAGGAAACGCCTATGGCAGAGGAAAAACCTGAACCTAAGAAGCCTTCGGCACCAAGATTTGTGCCTGAGGGAATGGTACTTCCTGTTGGGGATGAGGATGAGGAAGATCTGGTTCCGAGAATTAACCTCAGAAGACAGGAAATGGAAGATATCGGTATCATCTCACTAAACAGAGGTGATCAGGAGATTGAGGAAGAAACAAAGTCAGAACCTGAAAAGCCAAAGAAGGATGACTTTGATATAGATATTAAGGATGGGGACGATTTTGATATATAAACTATCCGCCGATTTTTTTGGCAAAAGAAATATAGATTAACGAGGAATATATATGAGAGTAGAAGAGCTTAATGCTTATGAGGTTATAGAAAAAAGGAGAATTGATGATCTGAACTCAGAAAGCTATATTGTTCGTCATAAGAAGACCGGTGCAAGAATCGCGCTTTTATCAAATGATGACGACAACAAGGTTTTTTATATCGGATTCAGAACACCTCCCAAGAATTCCACAGGTGTCGCTCATATCATAGAGCACACCGTGCTTTGCGGATCAAAGGAATTTCCAATTAAGGATCCTTTTGTAGAGCTTGTAAAGGGATCTCTTAACACATTTTTAAATGCGATGACTTATCCGGATAAGACTGTATATCCTATTGCAAGTTGCAACGATACTGATTTCCAGAACCTTATGCATGTGTATCTGGACGCAGTTTTTTATCCAAATATTTATGACACTAAAAAGATTTTCCAGCAGGAAGGCTGGCACTACGAGCTTGAGAATGCAGATGATGAGCTTAAGATAAACGGCGTTGTTTACAACGAAATGAAGGGAGCTTTTTCTTCTGCTGACGAAGTTGTAGCCAGACAGATCAGGAATTCACTTTTCCCTGATATCACATACGGCATTGAGTCAGGCGGAGATCCTAAGGTTATTCCGGAGCTTACTTATGAGGAATATCTTGATTTCCACAGAAAGTATTATCATCCTTCAAACAGCTATATCTACCTCTATGGAAATATGGATATGGCTGAGAAACTTCAGTATATCGATGAAAAGTATCTTTCTAATTTTGCCTATCTTAAAGTTGACTCAAGGATAGAGATTCAGAAGGCTTTTGATAAGAGGGTTGAGCTTTCAAGCGAGTATCCCATCATGGAGGAAGAACAGGAAAAGGATAATACATATCTTTCTCTTAACTATGCAGTTGGAAGCAGCCTTGATCCTAAGTTTTATGTGGCCTTTGACGTGCTTGATTATGCACTTTTTTCAGCGCCGGGAGCGCCTGTAAAGAAGGCTCTTATAGATAAGGGAATCGGAAGCGAAGTATTTAGTGATTACGACAACGGAATACAGCAGCCCACTTTTTCAATTGTTGCAAAGAACGCAAACCCTGAGCAGAAGGACGAGTTCATAAAGACTATTGAGACTGTTTTAAGGGAGCAGGTAAAGAACGGAATCGACAAGAAGGCTCTTTATGCAGGAATCAATGCTGATGAGTTTAAATATAGAGAGGCAGATTTTGGTAGATTCCCCAAGGGACTTCTGTACGGCCTTCAGGTATTTGATTCATGGCTCTATGATGATATGAAGCCCTGGATAAATATTGAGGCTAATGAAACCTTTGCTCAGCTTAAAAAGGAGGTTGAGGCAGGTTACTTTGAAGAACTTATAGAGAAGAATCTTCTTTCAAATACACATAGCACTTTCCTTATGGTTCTACCTAAGAAGGGACTTGCTGAAAAGGAAGAGAACGAGCTTAAAGAAAAACTAGCAGCATACAAGACTTCATTAAGTAAAGATGAGATAGATACTATTGTTAAGGACACAGCAGAACTTAAGGCATACCAGGAAGAGCCTGATGCTCCCGAAGATCTTGCCAAGATTCCGCTGCTTAAGAGAGAGGACATCAGAAAAGAAGCAGATAAGTTTATAAATGAGGAGAGGACCGCAGGAAATCAGAAGGTTCTGTTTCATGATGTTTTCACAAATGGAATCGGATACATTAACTTTGTTTTTGATATGAAGAACGTTCCAAATGAGCTTCTTCCTTACGCGCCCCTGCTTAAGCTCCTTCTTGGGCTTATGGATACTGAGAATTACAGCTATACGGATCTGTATAACGAGATAAATCTCCAGACAGGCGGAATTAACGGATCTATCAGCACATATACCGACGCGGAAAATGTTTCTGATTTCGTTACAACCTTTGAAGTGAGTGTAAAGGCACTTTATTCGCAGATTGATAAGGGATTTGAACTGGTCAAGGAAATCATCATGAGAACTGTCTTTGATGATAAGAAGAGACTTGTTGAGATACTTGAAGAGAGTTGCTCCAGGATTCGCTCTGAACTTGCGGGAGCAGGACATCACAGCGCAGCACTTCGTGCAATGTCTTATATATCAAAGGCTGCCAAGATATCCGACATGGTATCTGGAATCGGCGGATACAGACTTCTTGAGGAAGTAAGAGAAAAGGTTACAAATGATGAAAAGGCTGCTGATGAGATAATCGGAATCTTAAAGGAGCTTTGCAAGATCATATTCAGAGAAGAAAACCTCCTTGTAGATTACACTGCATCCGGCAAGGAATATCCTGACTTTGAGAAGCTTGCTTCTGAGTTTGCTAAGGATCTTCATGCAGAACCGGTTTCTACAAAGGGATTTACAATTGAGTGCACCAAGCAGAATGAAGGATTCCAGACAGCTGGTCAGATTCAGTATGTTTGCAGAGCCGGCAATTTTGCAAAGAGAGGACTTAAGTATGACGGTTCATTAAGGGTTCTCAAGGTTATGCTTGGTTATGACTACTTATGGAAAAACATCCGCGTGCTTGGCGGTGCATATGGCTGCATGAGCGGATTTTCAAAGAACGGTGATTCATACTTTGTAACATACAGAGATCCTCATCTTAAGAGAAGTATTGATGTATTTGAAAAGGCATCTGATTATCTTAAGAATTTTGAGGCAGATGAGAGAACAATCACTCAGTTCGTGATCGGTGCTATAAGCGATCTTGATACTCCAAAAACTCCTTCAACAAAGGGAGCTTACGGACTTACAGCTTATCTGTGTCATGCTAAATATGAGCAGATTCAAAAGGATAGAGATGAGCTCATAGCTACAGATCAGGATAAGATAAGAAAGCTTGCAAAATACGTTGAAGCCTTTATGGAAGATGAAAGCCTCTGCGTAGTCGGAGATGCGACAAAGCTTGATAAGAACAGAGATTTATTTGGTAAAGTGGAGCAGTTGATATATGCAGGAAAAGCCCAGTAATACACAGTTAAAATGCGGATACGTAACTCTTATTGGAAGACCGAATGTAGGTAAGTCTACACTTATGAATCATTTGATCGGACAAAAGATTGCGATCACATCCCATAAACCTCAGACCACAAGAGAGAGGATTCAGACTGTATACACGGATGAAAGGGGACAGATAGTTTTCCTCGATACTCCCGGAATTCACGAGTCAAAGAATAAACTCGGAGAGTATATGGTCAAGGTGGCAACCCAGACTCTTACAGAGGTTGACCTCATATTATGGCTTGTGGAACCTTCAACCTATATCGGTCAGGGCGAGCAGATGATAATAGAGCAGCTTCGTGAGAGTAATAAGCAGGTCATTCTGGTCATAAATAAGGTTGATACCGTATCCAAGGATGATCTTCAGAAGTTTAAGGATGCTTATCAGAAGGAGATGGATTTTGCTCTTATTTCTACTGTTTCAGCTCTTAAAGCCGAAGGACTTGAGGAACTTATGGAAGCCATCTTCTCAAGACTTCCATATGGTGAGCCCTTTTATGATGAAGATACTCTTACAGATCAGTCAGAGAGACAGATTGTTGCTGAGATCATAAGAGAAAAGGCTCTCAGACTTTTAACTGATGAAGTGCCCCACGGCATAGCAGTGACGGTAGAGACCATGAAGACCAGGCAGGTGGCTGCGGCTCCTGTGAAAAAGAAGAAATCAAAGCACGTTCATCCGCCAAAGAAATCAAAGCTTGCACAGGCAGATACAGAGAACGGTGCTCCTGATCTTGAAGCTATGCTTGCTGCTCTCTCCGGAGGAACTTCAGATGCTGCTGATGTAAGCGGCATGGAAGATATCATGGATATTGAAGCTACAATCGTATGCGAGAGGGATTCCCATAAGGGAATTGTTATCGGCAAAGGCGGATCCATGCTTAAGAAGATTGGTACTGATGCCAGAAAAGATATAGAAAAGCTGGTGGGCTGCAGGGTTAATCTACAGATATTTGTAAAAGTAAGAAAAGACTGGAGAAATGATGCTCTCCAGATGAAGAATTTCGGGTATAAGAATACTAAATGATGGAACAGACTACTGTAAAGGGAATCGTTATAAAAAGGAATCCCGTGTCAGAGTATGATCAGCTGGTAACTATACTGACAGCAGACAGAGGGAAAATAACTGCGTTTGCAAAAGGGGCCAGACGTCCGGGGAACCATCTATCCGGCGCTGTGGAACCCTTTTGTTTTGGAGAGTTCAAGCTCTATACAGGCAGAACTTCCTATAATATTCAGGAAGCAGTGATATCCAATTTTTTTGAAAGCTTCAGGCAGGATCTTGACGGAGCTATGTATGGAACATATTTCATGGAACTTGCTGATTATTATGCCAGGGAAAATAACGATGAATATAACCTTTTAAAGCTTTTATATCAGTCCCTAAGAGCCCTTGAGAATGCAGCTTTTGATAACAGGCTTGTGAGATGCATATATGAAATCAAAACTCTTCAGATAGAAGGAGAGTTTCCTGGAATTCCCACAGACAGGGTATATGAGAACTCCACAAAATATGCAGTTGATTTTATTGCTGGAACAAAAATTGAAAAGCTCTATACCTTTAAAGTGACAGATGAAGTGCTCCTTGAGCTTATGCATATTGCTGATATTTATAGGAAACATTTCATCGACAGGAAAATTAAAAGCATGGAGATGATTGAGATGATAGAAAAGGGGCAGCTTTCATAATTATTGAAAAAGGGAAAGTGTCGGTATATAATTAGCAAAGTGTGTCTTTAATTAAGAAGGACATCACTTATTTAAATGGTGAGGAAGAGATTATGAAAAATATTTCTAAATTTATTTCACCCTGCATAGTTATATTACTTATGTTATCTGCCGGATGCGGATTTGGAACTAATATTTCCAAGATGGATTCATCTACAATCTCTATTAGTAAGGACGGCACTGTGGACAACCTTATCGTCGAGGATTTTGACGAGGGACTCTACAATATTGACGAACTTAAGGAGATGACTGATCAGGAGGTTTCCTCTTACAATCAGGCAAATGGAGATGATGCTGTTCTGGTTAAGGATATTAAGCTGGACAACGGCAAAGTCAGAATGGAGATGACATTCAAGACTGCAGAGGACTATGCGGGCTTTACATATGAAAAGCTTACATATGGAGCAGTAAGTTCTGCAAAGCTTAGCGGTCAGTCAATAGTGAATCTTGTTGATGCTGATGGAAACGCTGTTTCACCTGAAGTAATAGATGAGCTTTCAGAAGAGCACATTATTGTGACCACAAACAAAGACAAAATGGTACTTCCTTATAAAGTAAAGTATGTATCAACCGGTGTAGTGATTGAGAAAAACAACATTGTTGATCTTTCACAGGTTGGTGAAGATGGGGAAGCTTTGATCATATTAAGTAAGTAAATTATTTGAGCAATGCTCGGAAGAGAGGATATGAGATGAAAAGAGAAGAAAAGACCATGGACAAAATTGTAGCACTTGCCAAGGGTAGAGGATTTATCTATCCAGGAAGTGAGATTTACGGCGGACTTGCCAATACATGGGATTATGGTAATTTGGGTGTTGAGTTTAAGAACAACGTCAAGAAGGCATGGTGGCAGAAGTTTGTACAGGAGAATCCCTACAACGTAGGTGTTGACTGTGCTATTCTTATGAACCCTCAGACATGGATTGCGTCAGGACACCTTGGTGGATTTTCAGATCCTCTTATGGATTGTAAGGAATGCCACGAGAGATTCAGAGCAGACAAGATCATTGAGGATTTTGCTTCAGAAAACGGCATCAAGCTTGAGACTTCAGTTGATGGCTGGTCACATGAGGAGATGGAGAGCTTCATTAAAGAAAATAACGTTCCCTGTCCTTCATGCGGAAAGCACAACTTTACAAGCATCAGAGAGTTTAACCTTATGTTCAAGACTTTCCAGGGTGTAACTGAGGATGCTAAGGATACAGTTTATCTTCGTCCCGAGACAGCTCAGGGTATCTTTGTAAACTTCAAGAATGTACAGCGCACATCACGTAAGAAGGTTCCTTTTGGTATCTGTCAGATCGGTAAGAGTTTCCGTAACGAGATCACACCCGGTAACTTCACTTTCCGTACAAGAGAGTTTGAGCAGATGGAGCTTGAGTTCTTCTGCAAGCCCGGTACACAGACAGAGTGGTTTGAGTATTGGAGAAAGACATGTTACGAGTGGCTTCTTTCACTTGGAATCAAGGAAGAGAATCTTCGCCTTCGTGACCACGATCCTGAAGAGCTTTCATTCTATAGTGATCATACAACTGATATTGAGTATGCATTCCCCTTCACAGATTGGGGCGAGCTCTGGGGTATTGCTTCCAGAACTGACTATGATCTTACAAGACATCAGGAGACTTCAGGCGAGCCAATGGAGTACTTTGATGATGAGAGCAAGGAAAAATACATTCCTTATGTTGTTGAGCCTTCACTTGGTGCAGACCGTGTAACTCTTGCATTCCTTTGCGAGGCTTATGATGAGGAGAACCTTGGAACTGAAGAAGCACCTGATATGCGTACAGTTCTTCGTTTCCATCCCGCACTTGCTCCTATTAAGATCGGTATCCTTCCTCTTTCAAAGAAGCTTAATGAAGGTGCTGAGAAGATTTATGCTCAGCTCTCCAAGAAGTACAACTGTGAGTTTGATGACAGAGGAAACATCGGTAAGAGATATCGCAGACAGGATGAAATCGGTACTCCTTTCTGCATAACATATGACTTTGATTCTGAGACAGACGGAAAGGTTACTGTTCGTTTCAGAGACAGCATGGAGCAGGAGAGAATTGCTATCGATGAGCTCGAGGCATTCTTCAGTGACAAGTTTGACTTCTAAGTCTAAGAAAAAATAAGGAGTTTTGAGATGAAACAATTTACAGCTAATGAATTGCGTAAAGCCTGGAAGCAGTTCTATATAAATCGCGGGCATGTTGATTGCGGTGCTGTTTCACTTGTATCCGACGGATCAACAGGTGTTATGTTCAACGTAGCAGGTATGCAGCCCCTTATGCCTTACCTTCTTGGGAAGAAGCATCCTCTCGGAACAAGACTTTGCAACGTTCAGGGATGCGTTCGTACAAATGATATCGATTCTGTTGGTGACAAGAGCCACGGAACTTTCTTTGAAATGATGGGTAGCTGGTCTCTTGGAGACTACTTCAAAAAAGAGCGTTGCCAGTGGAGCTTTGAGCTTTTAACAGAGCTTTTCGGATTCGATGCTGATCACCTTGCAGCTACAGTTTTTGCAGGTGACGAGAATGCACCCAGAGATGAAGAGGGCGCAAAATACCGTATCGAGTCAGGCTTTAAGCCCGAGAATATTTTCTATCTTCCTGCTGAGGACAACTGGTGGGGACTTGAATATGGTCCCTGTGGCCCTGACAGCGAGATGTTCTATGTAAAGGATGTTCCTGATTGCGGTCCTGATTGCGGTCCCGGATGCCACTGCGGCAAGTACACAGAGATCGGTAACGATGTTTTCATGCAGTATGAGAAGCACCATGACGGTCACCTTACACCTCTTTCACAGAAGAACGTTGATACAGGATGGGGACTTGAGCGTATTCTCGCTTTCCTTAACGGCGTAGATGATGTATACAAGATCGATCTTCACGCACCTGTTATCGCGTATATCGAGAAAGAGAGTGGCATTAAGTACGAGGCTGATGAGAAGACTACAAGATCTATGAGAATTCTTGCAGATCATACACGTACTTCCATTATGCTTATCGGCGATGAGGCTAAGCTTCTTCCTTCAAACACAGGAGCAGGCTACATCCTCAGAAGACTTATCCGTCGCGCAGTAAGACATGCAAGAACTCTTGGACTTAACAAGGAGCAGATCCTTGGAGTGGCTAAGATCTACATCGATGAGTATAAAGAGAGCTATGAGCATCTTAATAAAAACCAGAAATTCGTTCTTACTGAGCTTGAGAGAGAGATCACTAGATTTGAGTCTACTCTTGAGAATGGTATGAAGGAGTTTAAGAAGATTCTTGATAAGACATCTTCTGAAGGAAAGAAAGAAATCGAAGGAAAAGATGCATTCTTCCTTTATGATACATTCGGATTCCCTGTTGAGCTTACTGTAGAGCTTGCAGAGGAAGAAGGCTTTACTGTTGATGAGAAGGGCTTTGCAGCTTCTATGGAAGAGCAAAAGCAGAAGGCTAGAGAAAATCAGAATTTCTCAGCTAATCTCTCAGCAGGTTCAGGCGTATTCGACAATCTTGATGACTCTATTCAGAGCCAGTTTGTTGGATATGAGACACTTGAAGCAGAAGGCAAGGTGCTTGCTCTTGCAGGAGAGAAATCAATCGTAGATTCTCTTTCTGAGGGCGAAAACGGTACTTTGATCACAGATAAGACACCTTTCTATGGTACGATGGGTGGCCAGGTAGGTGATATCGGTGTTATTACTGATAAGAGCGGTGCTACTTTTGAAGTGCTTGAGACAATCCATGTTGCCGGCGGAAGAACAGCCCATGTTGGTAAGGTTACAAAGGGAAGTTTCAAGGCTGGTAGTGAAGTAACACTTACAGTAGATGCCGAGAACAGAGCTAAGACTTGCAGAAACCATTCTGCAACTCACCTTCTTCAGAAGGCACTTCAGGAAGTTCTTGGAGATGGAGTAGAGCAGGCAGGTTCATATCAGGATACTGACAAGACAAGATTTGACTTTAGCTATCATCAGGCAATGACTGCAGATGAGATCAAGAAGGTTGAGACAATAGTTAATGCCAAGATCTTGGAGGCACTTCCTGTAGTTACTAAGGAAATGTCCATTGAAGAAGCAAAGAAGACCGGAGCTATGGCTCTTTTCGGTGAGAAGTACGGCGATACAGTACGTGTCGTAAATATGGGTGACTTCTCTATCGAGCTTTGCGGTGGTACTCATGTTGCAAATACAAGCCATATCGGGCTTTTCAAGATTCTCTCTGAGAGTGGTGTTGCAGCCGGTGTAAGAAGAATCGAGGCTCTTACAGGTAATAATGCAAGAGCATATTATGAGAATGCACTGGATAATCTTGGAGAGGCTGCAAAGACTCTTAAGACAACACCTGCAGATATTACTGCTCAGATCAAAAAGCTCCAGGAAGAGCTTAAGGCAGTCAAGAGTGAGAACGAGTCCTTAAAGAGTAAGGAAGCTCAGGCAGCTCTTGGTGATGTAATGGATAATATTCTTGAGGTTAAGGGCGTTAAGCTTATTGCCCAGAGCGTCAAGGGTGTTGATATGAATGGTCTTAGAGATTTAGGAGACCAGCTTAAAGGTAAGCTTGGCGAGGGCGTAGTTGTCCTTGTTTCTGAAGCTGATGGCAAGGTTAATCTTATGGCCATGGCTACAGACGGAGCGATTGCAAAGGGTGCTCATGCAGGTAACCTTGTTAAATCAATCGCCTCAAAGGTAGGCGGTGGCGGCGGTGGCCGTCCTAATATGGCTCAGGCAGGAGGAAAGAATCCTGCAGGAATTCCTGATGCCATCGCAGAAGTTGCGACAGCACTGGAAGGACAGATTAAATAATCATTTGGGGGGAATTTAATCGTTCGACAGTTTTAGCTATCAATAAAAAAGAAAAGTTTTTGGAGGGAACAAAAATGAATGAACAGAAATTTGATCCAATGACAGGTCAGCCTATTAATCAGGCTGCACCTAAGTTTGACCCAATGACAGGTCAGCCCCTTAATCAGCAGGGTGGTTTTGAT
Organism: Butyrivibrio sp.; assembly: GCA_024690485.1. Classification (GTDB taxonomy): domain Bacteria; phylum Bacillota; class Clostridia; order Lachnospirales; family Lachnospiraceae; genus Butyrivibrio. The sequence continues at coordinate 10,262 of JAILPB010000127.1, forward strand.
CCAATGACAGGCCAGCCACTTAATCAGGCAGCGCCTGCGCAGGGTACGCCCATGCAGGGAGTAAATCAGCAGCCTTACGGTTATCAGCAGCCCTACGGCGCTGGCCAGCAGCCCGGGAACTACGGTTACAACAATATGGCTGCTCAGCACAATCAGTCACAGAAGAATAATAAGGTGGCTGTAATTGTACTTATCGTACTTGTAATTGCACTTATTGGTATACTTGGATTTGTTGGCTTCCAGGCAAGCAAGATTTTAGGTAAGTCTGATGTAGAAGGCGGATTACAGTCAGGACAGAACCAGGAAGCAGAAGTTGTTCCGCTTGAGCCTGTAGAAAACAACGAGGATCAGGAAGAAGCTAAGGAAGATACAGTAACTAATCCTGAAGCTGAAGTAGAAGAAAACAATGATGAAGCAGGAGAAGCGGCTTCTATAGAAACTTCTCAGCCTGAGGAGACACCTGTAGAAGAGACTCCTACAGAAGAGAATACGCTTGGCTCAGAGAATACAGATGCTCCTGTAGAGAGAGCAGAGGTTGATGCAAGCAGTGCATTTGCTTTCTCATTAGGTGATAAGTCTTATCAGGTACCTTTCAAGTTCCAGGAACTTATTGAGGATGGTTGGAAGTTCTATTCAGACACTGATCAGGATATCCAGCTTGAAGCAGGTCGTGGTGAGTACATCTACATGATCTGTCCCGGAGATACAGATTGTAACCTTTCAATGACAGTTACAAACTTTAGCCTTAATACTGAGTCAATTAAGAATGGATATGTAACAGAGATCACTCTTTTCTCACATGATGCTACAAAGCTTGGCAAGAAGATCACTATGCACGGCGGAGACCTTGTTATCGGTGAGAGTAAAGAAGCTGACTTAAAGGCTGCTTTTGGTGAGCCTTCAAGAACTAACGAAGATTCTATTTCAAAGACTTTATGGTATGACTTTGGCGATGAGAGAGATTATGAGCATGACCAGAAGGTATACTTCTCTATAGATGAGAATGGTGTCGTAGATTATGCAAGCATTGATAATGATGTAGAGCCTGAAAACTTTGAGCAGGTTGAAGTTAGCACGGATGCTCCTGCATACCTTAGTCAGTACAAGGAGCCTACAGAACTTGGAACAGATCCTTTCTCAGGTAACTTTGAGCTTGACGGAAAGCTTTACAATCTTCCAGTACCACTTCAGCTTCTTGTTGATAACGGTTGGGAGCATGGTATTGAGGATGAGACAACTGTTGGTGCAGGCCAGGGTTACATCATCACACTCAGAAAGAACTATGTATCAATGACATGTACTGTGTATAACTGTGGTGATACAGCAACTATCCTTAGAAATACAATAGTTACAGGTATAAATACATCATCATCAAGCATTTTTGATAATGGTCTTAAGCTTCCTGACGGCTTGAATGCACATATGACAGAGTCAGAGCTTATTGATTACCTTAAAAAGCACAATATCACAAACTATGAGCACAACAACTCATACAACAAGTACGAAATTCCTTTCGATCAGACAGGAAATGACAGAAGTGCATCAGGTAACAGGTACACAATCACAATCAATGATGACGGTACAATCGATGATATCGACATTGATAATTACGGATGGACAGTTAAATAATATTTTTACTTAAATAACCTGAAATTCCTTCTTGACGAATGAAAAGTTTGTGGTATAATCTATAAATGTTATGTGGGTTTTTATGTGCCCCAAGATAACAAATAACCCAATCAGCCGTAAGGAAGGGTCTGAAGGGAGGGTAAGAGAAGAAAATGTCAACAGTAATTGTAAAAGAAAACGAGACTTTAGACAGCGCGCTTCGTCGTTTCAAGAGAAGTTGTGCAAAGGCTGGTATCCAGCAGGAGATTCGTAAAAGAGAACATTACGAGAAGCCAAGCGTAAAGCGTAAGAAGAAGTCTGAGGCAGCAAGAAAACGAAAATATAATAAATCAAAACAAAGTCCTTGGTTTGTTTTAACATTCCAAGGACTTTTTATTTGAAATACAAAAGATAAAGAAGCGTATGATTATTATTCTGATCTGCGTGCTGGTGATAATCTTTGTGGCAGCAGTGGTTTATCATGACATGACACATTTTGTCATAAGACATTATGAGATCACGTCAGATAAGATAGGGAAAGATGTGACCTTCTGTCTGCTTTCCGATCTGCATGAAAAATCCTATGGTGAACATAACTGTGAGCTTGTGGAGGCTATAAAGAAGGAAAATCCCGATGTGATACTTATTGCGGGAGATATGATCACCGGACACAACAGTAAACATAAAACAAATTGTGAGCCTGCACTTAGTCTCA
>JAILPB010000005.1 GCA_024690485.1 Butyrivibrio sp.
GATGAGGTGCTTTTAGGAGAGCTTCTTTCTGAAGTGGCTGATAACTTTTCACAGTACAGCACAGAGGATATAAGTGATGCGATATCCGATATACTTGAGCTTCGCAGAGGCGAGGTTTTGTATACGGATGATGTATACGAGAATTATGTGGAAGAGTTCAAGGAGAGAGATACAGTAATCAAGGCACTCTGCCTTAACATTGCACATGATTGTAACCTCAGATGTAAATATTGCTTTGCTGATGAGGGTGAATATCACGGAAGAAAGGCACTGATGACCGAGGAGGTTGGTAAGGCTGCTCTTGATTTCCTTATCAAGCATTCCGGAGGAAGGAAGAATCTTGAGGTTGACTTTTTCGGAGGAGAGCCCCTTCTCAACTGGGACGTTGTTAAGAAGATAGTTGAGTACGGACGAAGCCTTGAGAAGGAACACGATAAGAACTTCCGCTTCACACTTACAACTAACGGTACTCTTCTTACAGATGAGATACTTGAATTTGCTAATAAGGAGATGGGGAACATCGTCCTTTCAATAGACGGACGTAAGGAAGTCAACGACAAGATGCGTCCCATGCGTGGCGGTCAGGGAACATACGATAACATCGTTCCCAAGTTTAAGAAGGTAGCGGAGAGCCGTCACCAGCTCAGATACTTTGTAAGAGGTACATTTACACATAACAATCTGGATTTCTGTGAGGATGTTAAGCATCTTGCAGATCTCGGCTTTAAGCAGATATCTGTTGAGCCTGTTGTGGCTAAGCCTGAAGATTGGTATGCTATTAAGGAAGAGGATATTCCTTATCTCTGTGAGCAGTATGATGAGCTTGCCAAGTTCTATCTCCAGAGACAGAAGGAAGGCAAAGGCTTTAACTTCTTCCATTTCAACATAGACCTTGAAGGTGGTCCGTGTGTTGCCAAGAGACTTTCAGGTTGTGGCTCAGGATGTGAATATCTTGGTGTTACACCTTGGGGAGACCTTTATCCCTGTCACCAGTTTGTTGGTAACGAAGACTTTATTATGGGTAATGTTTTTGAAGGAATCACACGACCTGATCTTCAGAAACAGTTTAAAGAGAGCAATGTGTACTCCAGACCTGAGTGTCAGAAGTGCTTTGCAAGATATTATTGCAGCGGAGGTTGTGCTGCAAACGCCTATAACTTTAATGGCGACATAAATACAACCTATCATACGGGATGTGAGCTTCAGAGAAAGCGTGTAGAGTGCGCGATCATGATCAAAGCTGCACAGGCCGAATGAGTAAAACGGAGGGTGAAAAGATGAAAAGAGTAAAATCAGTAGTCGCTTTGCTTGTAGCATTACTGCTGCTTGGAGGGCTTGGATACACATCAGTGTACGGTCTTGGAAGCGATAAGTCAGGATCACTTAAGAGTATCAATCTCGGACTTGATCTTGCAGGTGGTGTAAGTATCACCTATGAAGTACTTGGTGATGGTACACCCAGTGCTGAGGATATGTCAGATACAATCTACAAGCTTCAGCAGCGTGTAGATCAGTACAGTACAGAGTCACAGGTTTATCAGGAAGGTTCAAACAGAATTAACATCGAGATTCCCGGTGTTACAGATGCGAACAAGATTCTTGAGGAACTTGGTCAGCCCGGTAACCTTTACTTCATCGCACAGACTGATAGTGAGGGTAATGAGAACTACACATACAATTCAGGCTTCACAGTAGATGAGGATGGCAATTACGTCCTTAGCGAAGATGGCCAGATCGGTTACGTTCTCAACAAGTCAATTGAAGAGCTTGAGAAAGAGGGCTCAATTGTACTTAAGGGTGAAGATGTAGCAGATGCTCAGGCAGGCTACCAGAATTCCGGAACAGCTAACACTCAGGAAGTAGTTGTTTCCCTTGATTTCACAGATGCAGGTAAGACAAAGTTTGCTGAGGCTACTAAGAAGGCATTTGCAAACGGCGAGTCTATCGCAATCTATTATGACGGCGAGTTCATCTCAGTTCCTAACGTACAGGCTGAGATCACAGACGGTAGAGCTATCATCACCGGTGAGAAGACATTCGAGGATGCATCAAACCTTGCATCAATGATCCGTATCGGTGGACTTAAGCTTCAGCTTAACGAGCTCCGTTCTAACGTAGTAGGTGCTCAGCTCGGTTCTGACGCTATTCATACAAGTATGATCGCAGCAATTGTAGGTTTCATTGCAATCATCCTGTTCATGATCATCGTTTATAAGCTTCTCGGTGTTGCAGCAAGTATTGCTCTTATGTTCTATTGCGGACTTGAGATACTTCTTCTTTCAGCATTTGAGATCACACTTACACTTCCCGGTATCGCAGGTATCATCCTTTCAGTAGGTATGGCCGTAGATGCTAACGTGCTTGTATTCGCACGTATTAGAGAAGAGATTTCAAGTGGTAAGGATGTTAAGGCTGCTATCAAGGCAGGTTACGGAAAAGCTCTCTCAGCTATCCTTGACGGTAACATCACAACACTTATTGCAGCAGCAATCCTTGGCCTTCGCGGAACAGGTACAGTTAAGGGATTTGCTTCAACTCTTGCACTTGGTATTGTTGTTTCAATGTTCACAGCTCTCTTTGTTACAAGAGCTATTTCAAATATCTTCTATGGCCTTGGTCTTGAGGATAAGAAGTGGTATGGAAAAGCTAAGGAGCTTAAGCTCTTTGATTTCACTACCAAGAGAAAGCTTTTCTACTGCATTTCCGTTGCAATCATCGTTATTGGCTTCGTAGTAATGGGTATCAACGGTGGTCGTGGAGAAGGCGCTTTCAACTACAGTCTTGACTTCGTAGGTGGTACATCCACAAGCGTAACCTTCAACGAGCAGTGGACAACAGAGAAGCTTGACAGCGAGATCGTTCCTAAAATCAGAGATCTCACAGGTGTAGATTCAGTTCAGGTTCAGACTGTTGCAGGATCTAACCAGGTTATCTTTAAGACAGTAACACTTACAGTTGATCAGCGTGAAGCTGTAGACAACATGTTTAAGACTGATTACTCAGTGCCTGCTGACAGCATCGCAGCTGAGTCCATCAGCTCAACAATCAGTAACGAGATGCGTGCAGACGCAACATCAGCTATGATCATCGCTCTTATCCTTATGCTTGCATACATCTGGGTAAGATTCAGAGATATCAAGTTTGGTGCAGCAGCTATCATCGCACTTGCACATGACGCACTTGTCGTTATCACATGCTATGCACTTACAAGAATTCAGGTTGGTGGTACATTCATCGCAGCAATTCTTACCATCATCGGTTACTCCATAAACGATACCATCGTTACATTCGACCGTATCCGTGAGAACCAGGTATTCCTGAATCGTAAGGATCAGCTTGATGATCTTGTTAACAAGAGTGTAAGCCAGACAATTACACGAAGCTTGTTCACATCAGTAACAACCTTCATCATGGTTCTTGCACTTGCAGTCTTCGGTGTGCCGGATATCCGCAACTTTGCACTTCCTCTTATGGTCGGTGTTGTTGCTGGTACATATTCATCAATCTTTATCGCATCACCGGTATGGCTTGATCTCAAGAAGAAGTTCACAAAATAAATCAAGATGATGAGGGGCTGTCACAGTAATGTGGCAGCCCATAATTTTTTTAGGGATAGAAGGTCTGGGGCTCAGGTGAAACGTTGTGGATGTAGAATACACTGACTATAACTATATTAATTACAAAGTTTATTTTGTAGGATTAAGAAAAAATAATGATTTAAGGGGTTATAAATGGCAAAGTGGTTAGTAGTAACTAAAGGTGCAGACTTTCAGAAAATTGCAGAGGAGCATGGAATATCGCCTATCACTGCGAGAATTCTTAGAAATAGAGATGTAATAGAGGATGAGGAAATAGAAATGTACCTCAAGGCAGATGAGAAGTATCTTCACAACCCACATCTCTTGAAAGATATTGATCTTGCAGCAGACATTCTGAAAGAGAGAATAGAAGCAGGAGATCCCATACGAGTAATAGGTGACTATGACGTTGACGGTATCTGTTCTTCATACATTCTCTTATCCGGAATTAAGCTCTGTGGCGGTAATGTTGATGTGGTTCTGCCTCATAGAATTACTGACGGCTATGGTCTTAGTATCAACCTCGTAGATAAGGCTCATGTTGATGGTAAGAAGACCATTATAACCTGTGATAACGGTATTGCAGCGATAGAGCAGATTGCTCACGCAAAAGAGCTGGGAATGACTGTAATAGTTACTGACCACCATGAGGTTAGCTACAGTGAGGTGGATAAGGAGAAGATGATTCTTCCTCCTGCTGATGCGGTTGTTGATCCCAAGCGCAGGGATGATGAGTATCCCTATCATGAGATCTGTGGAGCCATGGTTGCGTTTAAGTTTATCCAGGTGCTCACAGAGAAGATGGGACTTAAGAAGGATACAGCGCTTGAGAGATTCTTTGATGAGATGACCATCTTTGCGGGATGGGCTACAGTTTGTGACGTAATGCCTCTTAAGGATGAAAACAGAGTTATTGTGAAGAAGTCCTTTGAGTGTATCTCAAGGACTGAGAATCCCGGAGTAAGAGCGCTTCTTATGGTTAACGAGATTGAGCCGGATAAGGTTAGCTGCTATATTTATGGATTTGTAATAGGACCCTGCCTTAATGCGACGGGAAGACTTGATACTGCCATGAGAGGGATTGAGCTTTTAACAGAGACTAATTCAAATAAAGCAGCCAGAATAGCCCTGGAGCTTAAGCAGTTAAATGATGAACGTAAGGATATGACCCAGCAGGGTAAGGATGAGGCGATGGAGATTCTGGATGGCTATGGAGATAACCTTCCGGATGTCCTTGTTATTTATATGCCAGAGCTTCATGAATCCCTTGCGGGAATTATTGCAGGTAAGATAAGAGAAGAGTTTAATCACCCTGTGTTTGTAATTACAGATGCAGGAGAAGGCCTGATTAAGGGCTCAGGTCGTTCAATTGAGAGCTATCACATGTTTGATGCCTTAAGTGAATGTAGAGAACTTATGACCAAGTACGGCGGACATAAGATGGCTGCCGGTTTTTCACTTCCAAAGGATAATCTTGAAGCCTTCAGGGTTGCTCTTAATGCCAACAGTAAGCTTACAGCGGATGACTTTGTTGAGATTATCCGTCTTGATATGGAGCTTCCTTTAAGATATGTCTCAATGGGACTTCTTAAGGAACTAAAGACCCTTGAACCCTTTGGACAGGGCAATCCTGAGCCTGTATTTGCAGCAAGGGATGTTGAACTTGTTAAAGGTAGAATTATGGGTAAAAATGCCAACGTGGCAAAGATAGTAGTAAAAGATCCTGAGGGACAAAGTCTTGATATGATGGTATTTGGAAGTCTCTTTGATAGATGGAATGAATTTCTTGATAATAATTTTGGAGTCAGTCAGAGAGAAAAGCTATATAACGGAGGATTTCATGATAAAATGGTAGTTAAGATTGCGTATCAGCCCAAGATAAATGAATTCAGAGGCGAAGAGAGCATTCAGATAGTTTTGAAAGATTTTCTTCCATAAAACCACAAAACACACGCTCTTTGGGAAGCGTGTGTCTGCGGTTTCTTATGAGGGGGAGATAGTTAGTTCATCAACTATCTTGGTTATAATATACATTCTAAATGTGAACTGTTTGTGTTCAAATACTTAAGAAAAACAGTAGATTTATTTATGAATTTATTAAGAAAAATTTTATAAAAGAGGAGAAAGAGGAAATGAAACTAGAAAACCTGCTTAAAAAACTTGATTATGACGCAACTGTCGGTAATTCAGGAACTAAGGCAGATGTAGCATCTGTAGAGATTACCGAGGTTGTAAAGGACAACAGAAAGATTACCGAGGGATGCCTTTTTATCTGTATAGAGGGTATGAACTTCGATGGACATTCTGCAGCTAAGAAAGCCGCTGAAAAGGGTGCTGCAGCTATAGTAGTAGAGAAGGATGTGGAGCTTCCCGAGGGAACATCAACTGTAGTAGTCAAAGTTGAGAGCACCAGATATGCCATGGCTTTCATCTCAGCAGAGTGGTTCGGTAACCCCGCTGAGAGCCTTAAGACTGTAGGTATCACAGGAACAAAGGGTAAGACCACAACTACTTACCTTATCAGAAATATGCTCGAGGACGCCGGACACAAGTGCGGACTTATCGGAACCATCGAGGTTATCATCGGCGATGAACACATTCACGCTGAGAACACCACACCTGAGTCATACGATCTTCAGGAATATATGAGAAAAATGGTTGATGCAGGATGTGACACAGTTGTCATGGAGGTGTCTTCACAGGCTCTTATGCTTCACAGAAGTCAGGGATTCATTTATGACATTGGTGTCTTTACTAATATTGAGCCTGATCACATCGGCCCCGGAGAGCACAAGGACTTCGATGACTACATGCACTGCAAGGGACTTCTTTTCAAGCAGTGTAGAGTAGGTATTGCCAATGCGGATGATCCCCACGTAGAGGACGTTACTGAGGGACATACCTGTGAGCTTACAACCTATGGCTTCTCAGATCAGGCTGACCTTCGTGCGATCAACCTTGCATACCTTCATAAGCCCGGTGAACTTGGCGTTATGTTTGATACTGAGGGTGCTATTCAGATGCATGCACAGGTTCCTACACCAGGAAGATTCAGCGTTTACAACGCACTCTGTGCAATTGATGTTGCCAAGCACCTTGGCTGCAAGGAGGATGTGATCGCTGAAGCTCTTAAGAAGGCTCACGTAAAGGGCAGAATCGAGATGGTGAAGGTTTCAGACGAGTTCACACTTATGATCGACTACGCTCACAATGCGATGGCACTTAAGAGTCTCCTTAGCACTCTTCGTGACTACCATCCCACAAGACTTGTCAGCGTATTTGGCTGTGGCGGTAACCGCTCCAAGCTCAGAAGATTCGAGATGGGTGAGGTTTCCGGAAAGCTTGCGGATTTCACGATCATCACATCTGACAATCCGAGATTCGAGGAGCCTGCTGATATCATGAACGATATCGAGACAGGTATGAAGAAGACTGATGGCGAGTACATCAAGATCGAGGACAGAAAGGAAGCCATCCGCTATGCCATCGAGCACGGCGAGCAGGGCGATATCATAGTTCTTGCAGGTAAAGGACACGAGGACTATCAGGAAATCAAGGGAGTTAAATATCCCATGGATGAGAGAGTGCTCATTCAGGAGATTTTGAAGGAGATACAGGAAAAGGCTTGATGGAAAAAGGGAGCTTATCTTTTGCAAACATAATAATCGATATCTCCCACGAGAAAGTGGACAGACCTTTTCAATACATAATCCCTGAGAGGTTAAAGGACAGAATCCGCCCGGGGAACTGCGTCAGCATTCCATTTGGAAAGGGAAACACCGTAAGGCAGGGCTATGTTATCGGAATCACTGACAGGCCTGAGTTCGACCCGGCCAAGACCAAGGAAATCCTTGATATCACAGAGGGTGAGATGTCTGCCGAGGGTATCATGGTTCAGCTGGCTGCCTGGATGAGGGAGAGCTACGGCTCAACCATGATAAATGCGCTAAGGACGGTCATCCCCGTAAGGAAGAAGTCAAAAACTCTGGTACACAGATATATAAGGCTCATGATGGATGAGACTGAGGCCAGAGCCTTTTATGAAAACTGCGTAAAAAAGCATCAGGTGGCAAGAGGAAGGCTCTTAGAGGCCCTTTTGGAGAACCCCTCAGAGAGGATTCCCTACGAGCTTGTCACAGGTAAGCTTAATGTAAATGCAGCTGTAATAAGGGCACTTTCAGATAAGAACGTGATAGCTGTTGACAGCGAGGAATACTACAGGAATCCTGTGGGTGATGTTAATGTCCATAAAAAGGATATCACCTTAAGCCCCGAGCAGCAGCGCATCGCGGATGAAGTCATAGCGGATTACGATGCCGGAAAACGCGGAACTTACCTCATTCACGGAATCACGGGAAGCGGTAAGACCGAGGTTTACATAGAGATGATAGATGCCATTATCTCAAGGGGAAAACAGGCCATTGTGCTTATCCCTGAGATAGCACTCACCTATCAGACCCTTATGAGGTTTTACAGACACTTCGGGGAGAGGGTTTCGGTTATGAACTCCACACTGTCTCCCGGAGAAAAGTACGACCAGGCGCAGCGCGCTAAGGAAGGTGATATAGACATTATCATCGGACCGAGATCTGCGCTGTTTACGCCTTTTCCCAATGTGGGACTTATTATCATAGACGAGGAGCATGAGACCTCATACAAAAGTGAGACCATGCCCAAGTACCACGCAAGGGAGACGGCCATAGAGCTTGCAAAGCTTGTTCCGGGCGGAGCAAGTGTGGTTCTTGGTTCAGCGACACCCTCACTTGAAGCCTATTATAGGGCAAAGAATGGCGAATACAAGCTCTTTGAATTAAACAGAAGACTTACGGGAGGAACACTGCCGGAGGTTGAGATTGCTGACCTCAGGGAGGAGCTTCGCTCAGGTAACCGCTCGATATTTAGCAGAAGCCTTCAGGAAAAAATGCAGGAGACTTTAGATACCGGTCATCAGGCCATGCTTTTCATAAACAGAAGAGGGCTTGCTGGCTTCGTGTCCTGCAGATCCTGCGGATATGTGTTTAAGTGCCCCCACTGCGACGTCTCAATGTCGGAGCACAGAGGTGGTATGCTGGTGTGCCATTACTGCGGCTATACACAGCCCATATCAAGAACCTGCCCTGAGTGCGGCTCAAGATACGTTTCAGCCTTCAGAGCGGGAACACAGCAGATAGAAAAAGAGGTAAACAAGATTTTTCCTAAGGCCAGGGTGCTCAGGATGGACGCTGATACCACAAGGACCAAGGGCAGTTATGAAAAGATACTCTCTGCCTTTGCTTCCGAAGAGGCGGATGTGCTTGTGGGCACGCAGATGATAGTAAAAGGGCATGATTTTCCTAATGTTACTCTTGTTGGAATTCTGGCAGCTGATATGTCCCTCAATGCAGGGGATTACAGAGCCGGAGAGCGCACCTTCCAGCTGCTGACACAGGCCGCGGGAAGAGCGGGAAGAGGAACACACCCCGGGAACGTTGTCATCCAGACCTATCAGCCGGATAACTATGCGATAATCAGCGCTGCGGAGCAGGATTATAAGGCCTTTTACGAGGAGGAAATATCCTACAGGAGCCTTCTCAGGTATCCGCCGGCAGCTCATATGCTTGCTATCCAGATATGGGCCAAGGATGAGAACTTTGGTAAGGAAAAGGCCAATCAGCTAAGGGCATACATCGACAGAATGCGCATTGAGGATACGATTATTATCGGTCCTGCAATGGCCACCATAAGTAAGATAAATGACGTTTACAGAATGGTCATCTATGTGAAAAATGCGGATTTTGATGTTTTGACAAAAATAAAGGATGCCCTGGAAAATATTTTGGATGAATGGGAAAGCAGGGGAATTACAAGGCAGATTCAGGTTCAGTTTGATTTTGATCCCATGAACTTCATGTAAAGTTTGATTAAATTGTGATATACTGAAATGTACATGTTTAGTTTTGCACAATAGAAAGGTAATAGTAATGGCACTTAGAGAAATCAGAGAATATGGTGATGATGTACTTGCACGTCCCTGCAAGGAAGTTAAGGAAGTAACTCCCAGGATCCGCGAGCTTATAGATGATATGTTTGAGACAATGTATGACGCTAACGGCGTTGGACTCGCTGCTCCCCAGGTTGGAGTTTTGAAGAGAATAGTTGTTATTGATTGTTCACCTGAGTGTGACGATCCTCATCTTTTAATAAACCCTGTGATCCTTGAGACATCAGGAGAGCAGACAGGTTATGAGGGATGTCTTTCACTTCCCGGCAAATCCGGCGTTGTGACAAGACCTAATTATGTTAAGGTTAGAGCTTTTGATATTGAAATGAAGCCCTTCGAGCTTGAAGGAACAGAGCTTCTTGCAAGAGCTATTTGCCACGAATGCGATCATCTCGACGGACATATGTATGTCGAGAAGGTTGAAGGCGATCTTGTAAATAACGAAGATTTACAGCAGCCTTCAGAAGAGGAATAATTATATAAGATATTTAACTGCCATGGATACTTAGTGTATTTATGGCAGACATTTTAATGAGGGGTGCGGATGTTATTTCTTAATTCGCATTATGAGACAATATGAGTAGGACAAAAGCTAAACGAAGCATAGCAGGAATCATCCTGGGAATAACATTTATTATATTTTTGCTCTTCTATATGGGAGTATCGATTTATTTCATGAGTCATTTTGCATTTAATGTCTACGTGAATGATATTCCGGCATATAAGATGACGGCAAAGGAAATTGAGACGGAAGTAACTGACGGACTGATGAAATACGTCCTTACCATCAAGGGAAGGGGAGATATCACAGAGACTATTTCTGCGAACGATATAAATCTTTCACTTCGAATGGACGGACAGTTTGACAGAGCATTAAAAGAGCAGAATCCTCTTTTGTGGCCTGCATATCTGTTCAAGGACACTCATCTTACGACAGATAATATCGTAGTGTATTCAAAGGAAACAGTAGAGAACAAGATAGACTCCCTGGCATATTTTTCTCCTGAAAATATTAAGGAGCCAGTTGATGCATACGTATCCGAGGAGTCCGGAGAGGACGGCTTCTATATTGTTCCCGAGGATTATGGTCAGTCTCCCATAAGAGATATCGTTGTGGAGAAGATATGCTCTGCAATAGATGTCTTAGAGCCTGAGGTTACACTTGACGATGAATGCTATAAAGCACCGGAGCTGTTTTCAGATAATCCGGAGATGACAGCTCTGTGTGATAACCTTAATAACTTCTGCAAAGCCAATATTGTCTACGAATTTGGCGCTGATACCGTTGTTGTGGATGGCACAAAGATAAGAGAGTGGTGTACCATAAACGGGACAGAGGTCAGCCTTGATGAGGAAAAGGTTAAGAACTTTGTAAACAGTATTGCAAGGCAGTATGACACCTTCGGTAAGACCAGGACCATCATTTCACACAGCGGTGAGGAAGTGACTGTTTCCGGCGGAGATTACGGTTGGTGGATGGACAGAAGTACAGAGACTTCTGAGCTTATCGCAGCTATTAAAAATGGCGATAAGGGTACCCGCGTTCCCGTGTATTTCGGAACTGCGGCAGCCTATGGTGAGCGGGACTACGGCACCTCCTATGTGGAGATCGACCTTACAGCGCAGCATCTCTGGGTTTACCAGGATGGACAGGTCGTAGAGGATTCCGATTTCGTATCAGGCTGTGTCAACAAGTCCAGAGTGACTCCCGTGGGAACCTACGGAATTACCTATAAGGAGAGAGACGCTACACTTGTAGGTGAGAACTATTCTTCTCCTGTTAAATACTGGATGCCCTTTAATGGAAATGTAGGAATGCATGATGCCAGCTGGAGATCCAAGTTCGGTGGATATGACTATATTCTGAACGGATCCCACGGATGTATTAATCTTCCCACAGAAAAAGCCGAAAAAATATATGATTTGGTTTCCAAGGGCGAAGCAGTTCTCGTATACGGAGGACTTACATCTCCCGTGCCTGTTGTGGAGGTCGAAGTGACAGATCCCAAAACAGGTGAGGTGAAGGTTGAAAAGCGCCCTGTTATCAATGGTAAAGTAGCCGGAACTGATTCTGAGGCTTCTACAGAAAATAATACTTCTGAGGAGAATCAGACTACCGAAGAAAATACTACTTCGGAAGAAAGTACTACAACAGAAGAAAATACAGGCGCAGGAGAAGCTACTTCCACAGAGGGTGAGACTCCTTCTGAAAACAGTTTGGATAATGTGAACGGAGAGGGGGCTACAGACGAAAGCACTGCTCCTTCAGAGGGTGGCGAAACAACACCACAAAATTAAAAATACTTGGGAAGGTTTTTTTGGAATGGCTAAGGATAAAAAGTCAAATTTCAAAAAAATATTTTGGATGCTATTTTCCGTCCTTCTTGCCGCTTTGACAGTGTGGACCATACTTAGAGAGAGTAAGACGCTTTCCTTGCCAAAGCTATTGGAAGTGGTAGCGGATGGTAATAAGTTCTATCTGATCGTTGCTATGATATGTGCCGCGGGATATGTATTTTTTGAGGCGGTTGCCATATGCTCGATCCTTAACGGCATTAACTATAAAAGGAGCCTGTGGAACGGCATTATCTATAGCACCTCAGATGTTTATTTTTCAGCGATAACTCCTTCAGCAACTGGAGGACAGCCTGCCAGTGCATATTTTATGCATGAAGATGGTATTCCCGGAGGAGTGGTATCTGCCACGCTGATTCTGAACCTTATGATGTATACCGCAGCAATCGGATTTCTGGGGATTGTTGCGATAATCCTTAATCCCGACTTTTTCAGGGAATTCGGATTGGCACCAAGATTGCTTATAATGGTTGGATTTGTAGTACTTATCCTACTTATTATGGTGTTCTTTACCATGCTTAAGGACAGTGACAAGGTTTTTGGTATTCTTAAGCGCGTAGTTGTATTTTTGAAGGATAAAAGACTTTTAAGGCACGGCGAAGACAGACTTGCAAGACTTGATAAAGCTCACAAGGACTACAGTAACTGTGCGAAGATGTTTGCGGGAAGAAGTGATATCCTTATAAAAGCATTTATATGGAATGTCCTGCAGAGAGCATCACAGATAGCGATTCCGATGTTTATGAACCTGTCCTTTGGCGGATTTAAGAGAGATGCTATTACGCTTTTTTCAAAGCAGTGTCTCATAACAATCGGTTATAACTTTGTTCCGGTTCCCGGAGCTATGGGAATAGCAGACTATCTGATGATAGACGGCTTTTCAAAGATAATGACACATGAGGCTGCACTGCAGCTGGATATGGTCAGCAGAGCAATATCATTTTATATTTGCGTTACAATAAGCGGTCTGATAACGCTTGGAGGATATCTATGGAAAAAGAGAGAAAATTGATAGGTGTGTATGATTACACGATTATTCTTACATATCTTTCGACTATATCAGGTGCACTTGGAATAATAATAACCATGACAGGAATTGGTCATCCCTATGGTGGAACGTTGTTTTTGATGGCGTCTGGACTTTTTGATGCCTTCGATGGAACGGTTGCAAGGACCAAGAAGAACCGCACCGATTTTGAGAAGGAGTTCGGAGCACAGATCGATTCACTTTCTGATCTTATCTGCTTCGGCGTGCTCCCTGTATCTATAGGTGTTGCACAGCTCAGAATCCATGGTGCTTTCAGGGATGTCATTAAGGAGAGCGGCAATAGTGCCAAGGCATCTCTTGTTCTGATTCTTTTACTGATCGCTGTTTTTTATGTTCTGTCAGCTCTTGTAAGACTTGCGTATTTTAATGCCACAGCAGGAGAGAGAGCAAAGCAGAAGCAGGAGTTTGGAAGAGAGTATTACACAGGACTTCCTGTTACAGCAGCGGCCCTTATTTTTCCGCTTACACTGATCATCCATTACTTTACAATCCTTGACCTTACCTTCTTTTACTTTTTTATGCTGCTCCTGGTTGGGATTCTCTTTATTGGCAATTTTAAGATTCCGAAGCCCGGACTTAAGATGATTTTGGTTGGAACTTTGATTGGTGTTGCTGAGTTTTCAGCAGTAGTTTACATACTGGTATCTAATTTATGAGCATACTTGATTTTTTATATAAAACAAAAACCGGAAGAATTTTACTTAAGCCTTTGACCTTAAAACCCCTGTCAGACATGATGGGGGCTTTTATGGATTCCGGGGTTTCTGCTATTTTTATTAAGCCCTTTGCCAGAAAAACCGGAATAAGGATGGAAGATTATATACTTGATGACATCCGCTCCTTTAACGACTTTTTCTGCAGAAGGATAAAGAGCGGACTTCGTCCCATCAGCCCTGACGAAGGTACTGTGATTGCGCCCTGCGACGGCCTTCTTAAGGTGAGCAGGATAACGAACAGAACTGTGCTGAACGTGAAGCAGAGCAGATTTTCAATAAGAACCCTGCTCCGTGACAAGAAGCTTGCGGATAGCCTGGAGGGCGGATATTGCCTTGTTTACAGGCTTTGCGTTAATCATTATCACAGATATGTCTACTTTACTGATGGATTCAAGCTCCCTGACCGTAAGATAAATGGCTTTTACCACACCGTAAGACCTGTAGCCCTCGAGGAGATACCTGTGTTTACGGAAAACAGCAGGCAGTACTCTGTAATAGACAGCGATAAGCTGGGCAAATGTGTTCAGATGGAAGTAGGCGCAATGATGGTTGGCAGAATTGCTAATGAGAAGCACAGCGCCGGCAGGGTTATAAGGGGAATGGAAAAGGGACACTTTGAGTTTGGCGGATCGACCATAATCGTCCTTATTCCCAAGGGTAAATTCAATCCCAGAGCAGATATCCTTGAGAATTCACGAAAGGGCATTGAAACATCAGTAAAACTCGGCGAAGCAGTGGGTAAGCATATACAAAATAACTGAATAAATGCGATAGAGATAATATCTATTTATTTTTCTGAGAACGTCGTTAATTTTTTGATTATACGATGTTCTTTCTTTTTTTAGGAAAAGTTTATGTGCCATATATGGGGGGCAAAACTATAATTATAATTGTAGAAGGGGTTTTTGCTTCTTATGTATGGAGAGTTACAATCATGATGACATTAAAGGAATACGCTAAGAGTCGTACTATCAGTTATGAAAGCGTAAGAGCACAGGCACAGAAATATAAGGAAGAGCTCGAAGGTCATGTGACAATAGAGGATAACCATCGCGTGATGGATGACTATGCCTGCAATTTTCTTGACCAGCACAGGCTTAAAAGAATTATTGTAATGCAGTCGGATAACGACGACTTAAAGCATGAGCTTGAACGTGTTCAGGAAGAAAACGAAGAGCTTAAGTATGCGATAATTGAGCTTCAGAAGGAACTTCAGGATATGGCCAAAAAGAATGCAGACTTGAAGGAGGATCTGGCAAGAACGGATACGCTGCTTATGCTTGCGGACAAGGAACACGAGCACATGGTCAAGGTTCAGGATGAAATAAGGCAGTCTCATGATGCGCTTCTTGAATCCCAAAAGGACCTGATCGAGGCAACCGAGGAGCTGGCAAGATATCACAGAACATTTTTTGGATTATATATTAGAGAACTATGAATAACTGATAAAAGGTCTCTTTACTGTATGCAAAGGGACCTTTTTATAAAGGATGACATGATTACAGGCGGTGTTGAGGATGATGCAAGAGAGAAGTACAGGGATTTAAAACAAAACTTTATAGACCTCCTTAGAACAAAAGCAGAAAAGGGTAGTGTTTCATCTGCTGATAGTTTGGCGAAAATGGAGGTCCTTGATAAGATTGCCTGGGATAGAAATGAAAGATGGAAAATAGAAGATAATGAGCTTTTACCTCTTCAAAACCCTCCTAAAAAAAGAAGGGCTTGTTTTGATGACTGAAAAGGACGAAGAGGGCAATGTTATAGAACTTATAGATTTGATCACAGAAGCGGTAACCTTTTATCCTGCCAAGCAGTACGCGCTGATAATATGTGGGCACGGCGGTGGGCCTCTATGGGGATTCGGAGAGGATGAGAGGAACGATGATGACATGATAATTTCTGCAGACCTGTGCAGGATGATGCCGGTGATCAGAGGCATACTTGGAGGGAAAAAAGCTTGCTTTCATCGGATATAACAGCTGCAGAATGTCTCACATAGAAGCTGTGACAGCGTGGGCCAAAGGCGCAAGAACCATGATAGCTGCTGAAGGGGATGAGGATGGTATCGGATGGATGAGGTCAAAAACGATTGGGACATTACTTTCGGCATGCCATGAATTTGATGCTGAACTTACTGACAGTGCTTTTGATAATAAGATTTTTCCCAAATACAGATTCAACAACTGATAATTCCAATTTTGAAAATATTTATTTAGTCACAGGGTGAGCCATAGAGATGGATTTAAGACCTGGCCCTTTCATGGTTATGATATAGGACTTACGCAGCTGGGAACTGATGAGGAAGCGAAGGACTTTTGCCCTGAGTACGATTATCTGAAGGACGGTTATTGGGAGCTTGCGGCTCTGTATAATGCCATGAGAGAAGCGGCAAGACTTATGGAAGATTTTTAGCTTGTCGTATGGATTATATTCCTTATAGGCTGGCTAACGCTTGGACTTCCTATTGGACCGTAATGGCGGTATATGGTTTTTGAAAGCTGTAAAGGGGGTAAAATGGTGAAAAAGAATGATGCTAATGATATTGAAATGTTAATTAAGAATGCGCGTGAGTTCTTCGAAAAGAGAAAGGTTCAGATGGAACAATCAAAGTATAAACAGCTTATACTGAACTTTTCAGCACTTTTTGCAGGTGTATTATTGGGAATAATTCTTAAGTATACATGTCCCGATGCTGTAATTCAGGCGCTTATAAAGAATCTGCTAAGTCCAGTGACTACCATGTTTCTAAATGCACTGAAGGTTATAGTTGGTCCTCTTGTATTCTTTTCAATAGCTTCAAGTATAGCGGATTTTGGGGATATGAAGTCTCTTGGGCGCATTGCGGGCAAGGTAATTACCGGCTATTCCATTACATCCTTTATAGCAATTGGGATAGGAGCATTGGTGTGGTTCATTTTTCCTATAGGTGATCCCTCATTAAAGGCTCTTGTTTCTGATGCGGCGGACTCCACAATTGCCAATGGTCAAAATGTATCTACATCTGTTCTCGATGAGATTATAGATATAGTTCCAAGCGAGATTGTGTCTCCGTTTTTGAAGGAAGATATGCTTCAGATTATTTTTCTTGCGGTGCTTATGGGAATTGCGGTTTCGGCAGTGGCTGATAAGCTGAATGTTTTCAAGGATATAATAAGTGACGGTTATCTTGTCTGCTCCAGGATTACGACAATAATAATAAATATCATGCCGCTGGCGATTTTCTGTTCAATGGCGAAGATGATTTTCAACATGGAGATAAAGTCACTTTTGTCAGTGCTTGTGTGGGTTCCTGTCATATATTTGGGAGATATCATGATGCTGGGAGTCTATAGCCTGATAATAATGATATTTGCAAGGCTGAATCCGATTACGTTTTTCAAGAAATATTATCCTACGATGGTGGTTGCATTTACTCTTGCTTCAAGTAATGCAGCACTTCCGACCTCAATGGAAACCTGCGGGAAATCCCTTGGAATTTCCAAGAAGATATATGCATTTTCGCTTCCTCTGGGAGCAACTATCAACATGGACGGAAGCTGCGTTACTCTCATGTTAAGCTCTCTGTTTATGGCAAAAATATATGGAATCTCAATCACTCCTGCGATAATATTGCAGCTTGTATTTTCAATATATATACTCTCGGTAGGTGCTCCGGGGGTGCCGGGAGCAGCGCTTATCTGCCTGTCACTTCTTGTTCCGCAGATTGGTGTGCCGTCAAATTCAATAAGCATAGTCATGGGACTTTATGCTTTGGTGGGAATGATGCAGGTACTTACCAATGTAACAGGAGATGCGGTGGTAACTCTGGCTGTTGCCAAAGGAGAGAAGCTTGTGGATGTGGAGAAATATAAGGCATAGGGGGAATCTCATGGGAGTATGAGATTATGGAAAATGTATATGAGTTGAGGTAGGATTACGCCACTCTTGACAGCAAAAAAATAACTGCTGGATGTCAGTTACCGACGGCGAAGAACTCAGAAACAATCAGTTTTTCTCCGTCGTTTACAACAGTGTAGCAGTTATTTTTATGCTTTCAAGGGCAAGCCGTTTACACGGCGGCTGGGGTAACCTCCGGCTCGGAATCTAAGAACAATCAGAAGTGCGGTATTGCACGGATACAGTATGGGGGCTCGTGGCGGTGGGGGGTCGGTGGTGTTTTTGGTGGGCAGCAGTTGAGTCAGGAATAGGAGAAAAGGGGTAACTGGTGTACTGGAAATATGCTGCAGATAACTGTGGATCCACCAGAAGAAGGAATGGGAAGATTATTGGTGTAACGGGAACTGAGGTAAGTGGACACCAGTTGAGTCAGAAGCAGAGAAGAAGAGATAACAGGTGTAATAGGGGGTTAGGTAGGTGGATTATAGTTACGTCAGGAGCAAAGAAATAGAGGGAATTGGTGTAAAGATGTTCTGCTATGGAAGAATTCGTTGAGTCAGGAATAGGAAAAAGATATAACTGGTGTATTGGAAATATTATATTGAGACTTGCAATTACACCAGAAGAAGAGGAAGACAGATAATTGGTGGAATAAGAATCGAGGCTGGTAGATTGAAGTTGAGTCGAAATCAGGAAATAAGTGTTAACAGGTGTAATGTAAAATTATAAATAATTAGCGAGAAAACCCCTTCCGACGCTGTCGGTCGGGGATGAATCGCCGGTCTTCAACGCTTTGCTTTAACATATTTTCCAGATTTCTCATATTTTCTTCGATGGTCATCAGTGCGCTGTTCTTCTATGTATTTTTTGACGGTTTCCATGGATACGGAACCGGTAGTAGCGCAGAAATAACTGGCGCTCCAGAATGGTGAATCACCCCAGAGATACTTTTCGATATGCTCTTTGTATCTTAAATGAACCTCTCGTGAAAGTCCGGTCTTTAACGTGTTGATCAGCTTTACCGGTGCCACATCTGGAGCCATTGAGATAAGAAGGTGCATGTGGTCCCTGTCTGTTTCAGCTGAGAACAGGTCACAGTCCATCCTTCCACAGAGATATGCGGCGTGGTTTTTCATGAAATCACCCATCTCGTCTGTGATGACCTTTTTCCTGTATTTTGTAACAAAAATTACGTGGTATGTAAGCAGGTAGACTGAGTGCCTGTTCCTACTTGAATGCGGAATTAAATTCCGCATTCAAGTCAGGAAGGGGTTTTTTCGCTAAGTATTTATAAAAAGAAAAATATCATAGTTATGGCAATGATACCAATGTCATTAAGATAAGATGACGGAATAAGATCTCTATATCAGAAATGGTATAGAGGTCTTTTTTTATTAAAAAATAGTTGACAGATGACCGAAAAAGTGCGGCCGCTTTCGCTACGAATTGTATTTAGAATTAGCGAAAGCGGCCCTTGAAATTAAAGACAAATCTTTTTTCAAGGAGGCACTAAATGAACTATTCTAAAACTGTTAAAAACAAGCTGCTGTCAATTATTGATCAAATGGACTGAGTTCATTGGCTTTTTACCCGGAACCCAAATACGGATTTTTGCCGCACTAAGAAATGGTCGTTTACAGATATAATGAGATTTATCTTAACCATGGAGGGTAAAGCTATTAAAGATGAATTGCTGGAGCATTTTAACTTCAGCAAGAATACTCCTTCCGGTGCTTCCTTTAATCAACGCCGTGCACAGATTCTACCAGAAGCATTTGAATTCCTTTTCAATGAATTCACTCATACTATATCCCAGCCCACGCTTTATCATGGATATCGCTTATTAGCATGTGATGGATCTGATTTGAACATTGCTCATAATCCAGATGATGAAACAACTTACTTTCAATCAACTCCTGATTCAAAGGGCTTTAACCAGATTCACCTTAACGCTCTTTATGATTTACGCTCAAGGACATATATAGATGCCATTATTCAACCATCTCGAATGGAAAATGAATACAAAGCCATGTGCGATATGGTTGATCGCTACGTCAGTGAATACAAGACTATTTTCATTGCCGACAGGGGATATGAAAACTATAACATCTTTGCACACATCAATGAAAAACATCATTTCTACCTGATCCGTGTGAAGGATTTGCGTAGTAATGGAATTGTTTCTTCTGCAAGGTCACTACTCCCCAAGAACAAGGAATGTTTTGATGAAACTATTTCAATTACCCTGACAAGGAAGCAAACAAAGGAAGTGAAAGCTAACCCTGAGAAATACCGAATCATCATGAAAGAAACTTCTTTTGATTTTCTGGATTTATACGATAACAAGTTCTACGAAATACGCATGCGAATTATCAGGTTTCCCATATCTGAAGACAACTATGAATGCATTATCACTAATCTTCCTAAGGATGAGTTCTCATCAGAAAAGATCAAAGAACTATATCATATGCGATGTGGTATAGAGACATCATTCAGAGAACTGAAATATGCTATTGGCTTAGTAAACTTTCACGCCAAAAAACTGGACTATATAAAACAGGAAATATGGGCCCGGATGATCCTTTACAATTTCTGCGAAGCGATAACAATGCACACCATAGTGAATCAAAAAGTAGCGCACCGAAAGCATGCTTATCAATTAAACTACACTAGGGCTATCCACATATGTCGCCATTTTCTATCAATAAAGAAGGAAGCTCCTCCTGACGTGGAATTCCTCATCAGTAAAGAGCTTCTTCCAATCCGACCTGGACGCAAAGACCCTCGCAAAGTCAAAGTCCAAACCGCTATAAGCTTTCTGTACAGAGTGGCTTAACAAACTAATTATACTATCATTTCGGCAGATGGACATCTGCCTATTTTCTATGCCCTGAAGGTTTAAAAAACATCAAAAAAAGAGAACTGATTACCTTATTCAGGTTCTCAGTTCTCTATTTCTTTTTGTTGTCATCTTATCTTAATGACATTGG
>JAILPB010000010.1 GCA_024690485.1 Butyrivibrio sp.
TTTTTTCTTATGTGTCCCTTTTATTGAAAGAAGGATTATGGAAAAAACTCCAAGTAGAAGCCCCGATGATAATATGCCTCTTGCGTATTCTGCAGTAGCTGCATTTTTCTTAAAAGCATACATTGGAGTTTCTGCATCACGATAGTCTTCTATGATATCCCCTTGGTCGATGATGTTTTGGACGTCATCGGCAGTTAAATAAACAAGCTTTTTCTTTGTATCATAGGGGTCTGCGGCCTTTTCATCTATGTACAATACAGACGGCTTTTTTACTGTAAGTGTATATATTCCGCTTCCAAGTATCACGCAGAACACAAAAACTATAAAGTATCTAAGCTTGTTTTTGTGGATTTCTTCTGCGATTCGGGCGGGTATTGTGGATAACTTACCCCAATATGGAATAGGCAGTTCTATTTCTTTTTCTCCAAAGCCAAGTACCTGAATCTTTTTTGATAAGAATCCGGGCAACTTATCTTCGGATTTTTCCAGCAATCTAAAGAGCCAGGCTCCCACAAAAATAAATGTGATGTTCTTGTAGCTTAAGTTATAAAGGAAAGGATCACTCATTCCAATTAGATAGAAGGTGAGCATTATCGCGATTTCTCTTCCTTTGTTTTCTCTAACAAGACTTATTATCCAGAAAAAATATAATAAGCTTACGACGATAAAGGGGATAACTCCAAGCTGTAAAAACAGGTACAGGAAGGAATTATCAAGCATGTACCAGTTTGTGGGAGTTTCTCCAAATCTTGAACCGAAGGCAGTTATCCGCTCGTTTTGCAGAAAATATAGCGCGTATTCGTAGCGCTTATGAAGGACCTTGTTTAAGAATTCGAAGGCTTCTCCCTTTGCGAGGATTGGACCAAGTATTGAGAAGGCAAGGATAAGCGGATAAAAAGCTGTGATAAGGATTCCCTCTGCAGAGCTTAGTTTTTTCCTGGTATAAAAATACAGGTTTAGTATGAGATACGCTGTTACGGATATAAGGCCCGTAAAGCTGATGGTGTACATAAACAGGTAGATGTTTATAAGCATTGCGATCAATGATGCAACGAACAAGTCCCTGAATGTTTTTGCTTTATATAAGTAGAAGAAAAGCATAAGCAGAATCAGGAAGGTGGTATGGGTTGTGTTTGGATAGGGATAGCCAAGGGAGTGCCTTAGGATATATCCAAAGCCGGACCTTTTTACCATGTGATTCATTTCGTTGATGATTCCTGTCATGGACAGAATAAATAGGACAGTATAAGAAATCGATAATATGGTTAGCCCAAGCCTTATGGGGCGCGCGTCTCTAATACCTTTCATGGAGAGCATCATGGTGAAGTACAAAAGAAGGCCTTTTTCTCCGGTGTTCTTGTAAACAAGAAGGGAAAGGAGAAGGAGGGCTGCCATAGCTATGTATTCCAAAGCGGAGTGCTTTGTGGTGAGGACTTTAAGTCCAAAGAAACCAACGCCCAAAACAAGGCACAGGTTATACAAAGTCTGTCCTTCGTAGAGGCCTACCGCCCTTGCTCCGAACATTACTCCAAAGTAAATAAAAAAGATAAGTTCATATATATGTAATTTGATTCTGTCTGTCTGAGGGCTGTTTGCCATTTGTAGTCTGTATTCCTTTCGAAAGAGTTAGTGTGATGAAACATATTGCTTCACATCAAAGAAGCTATCGCAACCATGTTTTTATATATAGTATAATAAATTTTATATTGTTTGGAAGAAATAAAGAAAAACAAGAAAAGTAAGGAAACTATAATGACAAGAACCAGTATGAAAAAAAGTTTAATCGCATATATGGCATGTTTTGCAGCTATGCTCCTTTTGGGGATGACTGTGAAAAATCCATTGACGGTGGTCATATTTGGCATATGTTTTTGGCTTTTGGGATATGCATTTTTCCCTGTAAAAAGGTCAGTTAGGATTGCTTTACTATTGGCTGATGCAGCGGTTTCCGCTACTATAGCTATAGCGACTTATAAGGAGGCATCAAAGGGTTTTTCAAGCGGATTATTTAAAGCTCTTACCCTTGTCATATTGTATGTGGGAATAGCCTGCCTTTTACATATTTTGTTTGGCGTCATTTACGGACTATGCCTGAACAGGCACTTTGCGAGGAATGATGAGAGAAAAGCAAAGGAGAAGGCATTCTATTTTTCACTTCCTGAAAACCTAAGTGAAAAGGCTGTGTTTTTCGGGGGTTCTGTGATCATTTTCATATGCTGGCTTCCATACTTTCTATATGAATATCCGGGAATAATGACTGCCGATTCAATAGTTCAGTATGAGCAGATAATAGGCGCTTCTGCCTACAGCAACCATCATCCGGCCGTGCATACTTTGTGTATATCACTTTTTTATCACATTGGAAAAATATTCACATCAGATCCTAACTCTGCAATTAGCTTTTATACTATAGCTCAGATGATATTCATGGCTCTTTGCTGCGGCAGGGTAGTATCTGTTCTCCACAGGATAGGGAAAGGAGCCCTGGCTGCTCTTGTATTCTATGCGATGGTTCCGTTTAATGCTGTATTTGCGGTTACCATTTGGAAGGACGTTCCTTTCGCAGGAATCGTGATGCTCTTTTGCTGCCTGGTATATTCCGTGATATCAGAGGAAAAAGTTCGCCTTCCATATGTAAGATTTGTGATCCTTGGAACACTTCTTTGCCTGTTTAGGACAAACGGATTTATAGCCTTTATCCTGTTTATCCCCTTTGCACTACTATTTATGGAAAGAGCAAGAAGGGAGCTTTTATGCTGCGGTATTCTCGTGATTGGAATTGTGATGCTCATAAAGGGACCTGTGATGAGTGGTTTTAATATTGTTCAGGCGGATTTTACAGAAAGCTTGTCCGTACCGCTTCAGCAGGTAGCAAGAGTTTTGGTTAATGACAGGGCCCTTACGGAAAAAGAGACTGAAGAAATAAATGCGGTTATAGATACAACCTATATTCATGAGCTTTATGCCCCGGATTTTGCGGATAATATGAAAGAGCTTGTAAGGGCGGGACATCCCGATGTTATTGAAAATAATAAGGGAGAATACCTTGGTCTGTGGTTTAGTCTTTTTATCAAATATCCGGGAGATTATATAAGCGCCTGGTATGACCTTGTGGGGGGATATATCTATCCTGACGTATCCTTAAGAGTTGGTGACATCGACGGAATAATGAGCAATGACTACGGCCTTGTTTTCACTCCTCGTATCGGCGGAAAGATAATAGTTAAAGGGAAAGAAATACTAATAAAGCTTGGAAGTTTCCTTCCTTTGTATGGTATGCTATGGAGTATTGGAGCATATACATGGGGAGCAGTTTTCATTGTTCTCTTATTACTTATAAAAAAGAAAAGAGAGCAGGTGCTTGTGGTGATCATGCCCCTTGCGATTGTGGTAACTCTCCTTATAGCTGCGCCGGTTCTTGATTTTAGATATGGCTATGCGCTTGTTATGACAATGCCCCTTATAGTTTCAAGTTGTTTTGGCATTGGAGACGGGAGCCCGGCGAAGTAACCTTTTTAGAAAATAGTTCATTTTACTAATACTGGAGGTCTGATATGTACACTTTTGACTCAAAAATAAGATACACGGAATGCGATATGGATGGAGTTTTAACTGTGGAATCCCTTGTTGATTACTTTCAGGATTGCTCCACATTCCAGACTCAGCTTGGGCCTGCCACCATGGAAGAGCTTAAAAAGGATGGACTTGCCTGGGTGATATCAAGCTGGCAGATAGTGATAAACAGGCTCCCGAAACTTGGAGAGGATGTTACCATCGGCACGGTGCCTTACCAGATTAAGGGATTTATAGGCCTTAGAAATTTTTTCATGGATACTAAGAATGGAGAGCGAGTGGCAATAGCTAACTCCATGTGGTCTCTGATCGACCTTGAAAAGGGGATTCCTGTCAGGGCAAATGAGATGATCCTTAAGACCTATCCTCTTGATGAGAAGCTGCCCATGGATTACAGCGCAAGGAAGATTCTAAAGCCTGAAGGTGTTCCTTCTCTGGACGGCGGCACCAAAAAAATCGGGCTTCATCATCTTGATACCAACAATCATGTAAATAACGGCCAATATATAAGGATTGCTTTGCAGTCCTTGGAAAAACTTTTTGCTGAAGGAAAAATAGGCAGCAGGATATCAGATAAAAAAGAAAAAATCCAGATAAGGGTTGAGTACAGGCAGCAGGCGCATCTTGGGGACGAGATAAAGATAGCAGTAATAGAAACTGACGAATGCTACATAATCTGTCTTAATGATGAAAATAATAATTCATATGCTGTTGTAGAAATAAAGGATTTATAAAATTTCCGGTAATTTACCATTTGGGGATTTTGGTTGTTCTATAATAGTGGTGTGGCATTTTGTTTGCTGTAAAGGAGGCTAATAATGCGAATTGGAAGAAAAGTGATTTCAGCGATAATGGTTTTGGCCCTTGTTATACCGGCTTTTTCATTGATGGTAGGATCAGGAACTGTGGTTAAAGCAGGGGAATCCATAGATGTTACCAGTGCAGAGTACGGTGCAGTTCCAGGAGATGGAAATGACGATACTGCTGCTATAAATAAGGCTATTTCTGATTGTGAGAAAAATGGCGGCGGAACAGTAGTACTTCCTGCAGGAACCTATAATATTGATGCTGCAAAAGATCTCCTTCTTGGAGGCGGCAGAGGAAGAGGTATTATCTGTGAAAGCGGCGTTGATCTTGAGATGACGGGCGCAACTCTTAAGGTTTCCGGAAATAAATATGACAGCTACCAGGTAATCAGTGTCAGAGCCGTTAGTAATGTAAACATTCATGGCGGAACGATTGCAGGTGAGAGAAAAAGTCATAAGGGAAAGTCCGGAGAAGATGGACACGGCGTCTGCATTTGGGATAGTAACAATGTAAAGATCTCAGGCATGACAATTAAGGATAACTGGGGCGACGGCATTTATATTGGAAGTCAGAATGATGATTATTATAAAGGCTGCAAGGGTGTTACAATAGAAAACTGCACTATTTCAAATAACAGAAGAAATAATATTTCCATTACCAGAGGAAGTAACATCACAATTGATAAGTGCAAGATAAAGAAAGCAAATGGAATAGCACCGCAGGCCGGAATAGATATCGAGCCAAACGGCGTAGGCGGTAAGATTCCGAAGAACAGAATCTGTAAGAATATCACTATCAAAAATACAGAGATTACTGTTAAGAAGAAAGATAATAACCACTTTGCTTTTGTAACGATTTCATATGCTGGAAACAGCAAAAAAGTAACTTCCTGCCAGAATGTGAAAATCATCAATTGCAATCTGAAGGGAAATGTAGGAAACTATACAGGCAAGAAGGTTACCATTCAGAATACAAAAATAGCCGGAACCTTCTATGACATGAGAAATACAAAGCTTAAGAAGACCACATATAAAGGACTTTGGAAGTGGTGATAGTTTAGGAGTTAATTAATGTTACGTATCGGAGAAAAGCAGGAGCTTGTAATAATAAAGAAAGTAGATTTCGGCGTATATCTGGCTGAAAGAGAGGGAGAGGAGGATAAGGTCCTTCTTCCCAAAAAGCAGGTTCCTGAGGGGGCAGAAATAGGGGATAAGATGTCGGTTTTCCTGTATAAGGATTCTGATGACAGGCTTATTGCCACAACAAGAACACCCAAGATCATGCTTGGTCAGGTGAATGTACTTAAGGTTACTGATGTTGGCAAGATCGGTGCATTCATGGATTGGGGACTTGAGAAGGATGTACTTCTTCCCTTCAGAGAGCAGACAAGAAAGGTCAAGAAGGGCGAAAATGTCCTTTGTGCACTCTATGTGGATAAGTCCGGAAGACTTGCGGTTACAATGAATGTATACGAATTCTTAAGGACAGACAGCCCTTATCATAAGGATGACAGAGTTCGCGGTACTGTTTATGAGAGCAGCGACAACTTCGGAATGTTCGTAGCCGTAGATGATATTTTCTCAGCCCTTATTCCCAAGAAGGAATTGTACGGCGATGTTCATATAGGAGATGAAGTTACAGCCAGGATCACAGAAGTTAAGGAAGACGGTAAGCTTACCCTTAGCCTTCGTGAAAAGGCATATCTTCAGATAGAAACAGATGCTGATAAGATTCTTTCTAAGATGGAAGAGACGGGAGGAAAGCTTCCTTTTACGGACAAGGCAAATCCTGAGCTTATAAGAAATGAGATGCAGATGAGCAAAAATGAATTTAAGCGCGCTGTGGGACATCTTCTTAAAGCAGGAAAAATCCAGATTCTTGAGAATGAAATAATTACAAAGTAATGAAGTGTGCTGTCTTAGTATTTAAGCTAAGACAGCACTTATCATATCATAGGAAATAATTTACCGGCCTCTTTTGGGTGCGGAGGATGCTGTTCTGCGGGTATGTTTTTCAATAAGCTCTCTTATTAGTACTCTTTGATATTCGATGTTTCGGGAAGCTTTTTTTAGGTCATTAAGGCGGCCTGCTCTTATGAGCTTGGCATTTAGCTGATTTATTCTTTCTATGCCCTGTTCGATTCCCTGAGCTATACCGGCTTCCAGACCTTCCTCAAAACCGCGCTCTCTGCCTTCACGCAGGCTATCCACATTAAAGATTTCCGTAGGCTGCTGATCCGCGTATTTTCTGGAAAGTATCCTCACTATTTCAGCTTTTTGTTCTGAGAGGAACCCTTTAATTTCAAAATCCTTTGGCATGAACTCAATAGCCATGTCTGCGGCAGCTTCCACCTTGAACTTCTTACAGTTTTCACGAATCCTGTTAATGAGCCACGCATATTCCTCTAATGGCCTCGTTTGAAGCAACAGATTACTTTCATCATCTGCTATGTTAAGCAGATATTCCCGTCGTATTTTGCCAAGATGTTTAAGTCTTCTTAATGTGGAATTGGGACTAGGATTTTCTTGAATTTCGAAGATGTTAGTGATGTCTGAGATAATGTAGGACGCGTCGTTGTACATTTCGATATGCAGAGTACCATTTACAGTGTTGATCTCCAGGCCGATCTCGTCCTTGTAGTCTGACCCGTTCATTGCGTTGTACAGGCCAAGGGCCCACTTCTTGTTGCCGGGATGTCCAAAGATATAAGCAAACAATATAAGAAACCTCCATCGTAAAAAAACAGTTTCCAACTTGTGACTTGCAAGATATTAAACTATAGATAAATGGATGTCAACACACAAAATCAATTATAACTATCCGATATAACATTATATCGGATTGAAATAAAATGACCCGCAACTCAAAGTCACGGGCCATTTTGCTGGTTTGCCACAGCTTATGGTCTACAAGCGCACATCGATATTGGCGCCTACAGAAGGATTCACTGATAATTCCATTGCAGAAGTATCGATCATCTCTTCCATAGTCTCACCAACCTCTGCCAGTGCGTCCAAACTTTTGGAGAGCATTGCTGTTCCCCAGTCCTGCTGGATTTTGCTCATGGATAAAGCCATGGATAATTCAGGAATGTCCATAGGCACCTCCTTTTGTCCGCGTATCGAAGACGATACTAAAGGCCAAACCTGCGGTTGCTTAAACTTAAGCTTATCTATATTTATATATCGGATGAAAAGACCTTAACCGTTATTATAGAAAATCCACAAAAAAGTTACAGATTTTTGTGGATTTTTATGCACTTATCGGATAGAATAACTATTAGAAATTGGATAATAATCTCGGAGGAACACGTAATGATTTCTAATCAAATCCTTCAAAATACTATAGATGGATTGAAGGGTATCGCGCATGTTGATCTGTGCGTACTTGATATTGACGGCAATGAAGTTGCTGCAACTAAGCCTGACTTTGCAAATATGAGTGAGGCTGCAAGAGAGTTTGTTAAATCTCCTGCGGATTCTCAGGAAGTTCAGGGATATCAGTATTTTAAGATATATGATGAGCAGCAGCTTGAGTATATTCTTATTGTGGCCGGAATCGGCGAAAGTACCTATACTATCGGCAAAATGATAGCATATCAGATTCAGGGTCTCCTGGTGGCTTACAAGGAGAGATTTGATAAGGACAATTTTATCAAAAATCTGCTTCTTGATAACCTGCTTCTTGTGGATATTTACAGTAGAGCTAAAAAGCTCCACATTCCTTCTGATGCAAGACGCGTAACAATGATCGTTGCTGCTGAGAAGATAAGGGAGAACAATGTCCTTGAGCATGTTCGCTCTTATGGCGCAGGGAATGGCGGAGACTTTGTTACTGAAGTTGACGAGGACAATGTTATCGTCGTTAAGGATGTTACTGATTTTTCAAAGCCGGAGGATATCTCAAAGTCTGCAGTTGAGCTTCAGGCACATCTCGAAGGCGCAGGAATTAACGGTGTTCGCATAGCTATCGGTACAGTTGTCAGTGAGATCAAGGAAGTCAGCCGTTCTTACAAGGAAGCTAAGATGGCTCTTGATGTTGGACGCATTTTCTTTGATGAGAGAAAAGTAATAAGTTATAGTGAACTTGGAATCGGAAGACTTATTTATCAGCTTCCTATCCCTCTTTGCAAGATGTTTATTAAGGAAATCTTCGGGGGAAGAAATCCTGAGGGGTTTGATCAGGAGACACTTTCAACTATTGATAAGTTCTTCGAGAACAACCTCAATGTTTCAGAGACTTCAAGACAGTTATTTATTCACAGAAATACTCTGGTTTACAGACTTGATAAGCTCCAGAAGGGAACAGGTCTTGACCTTAGAGTGTTTGATGATGCCATAA
Source organism: Butyrivibrio sp. (assembly GCA_024690485.1). Taxonomy (GTDB): domain Bacteria; phylum Bacillota; class Clostridia; order Lachnospirales; family Lachnospiraceae; genus Butyrivibrio. Next base: position 8,722 of record JAILPB010000010.1, read on the forward strand.
CCTTTAAGATTGCGCTTATGGTAGTCAGATACATGAAGTTTATGGAGCGTTATTGATAATCAGGTTTTATTGAGGAAAGAGTATGGAAAAAGTATTAAGAAAAAAGAAGGCCCAAAGGTCGGCCTATGATGACGATATCATAACTCTTGATAACGTCACAAAATCTTATGCTGTAGGGAAACCGGCGCTGAATGGAGTCACCCTTCATATAAAGAAGGGTGAATTTGTTTTTATAGTAGGTGACAGCGGATCCGGTAAATCTACGCTTATTAAGCTTCTTTTGAGAGAACTAGTCCCTTCAGAGGGAACCATAACAGTAATGGGACATGATCTTGGAAGAATGCGTCATCGCAACATTCCCAAGTTTAGAAGAAACCTTGGAATAGTATTTCAGGATTTCAGACTTTTAAAGGACAGGAATGTCTATGAGAATGTGGCTTTTGCCCAGAGAATCATTCAGAAATCTTCAAGGGAAATAAGAAAAAATGTGCCCTCAATACTTGCAACAGTAGGTCTTGCGGGAAAATATAAGAGTAAAGTTACTCAGCTCTCAGGAGGTGAGCAGCAGAGAGTTGCCCTTGCAAGGGCTATGGTCAATAAGCCGACCATTCTGCTGGCAGATGAACCTACAGGTAATCTGGACCCCGGAAATTCATGGGATATCATGAAGCTTATGGAACAGATCAATGAGAATGGTACCACTGTCATCGTTGTTACCCATAACAGAGAGATAGTCAATGCCATGCATAAGAGAGTTATTACTATGAAAAAGGGCGTCGTGATCTACGACGAAGAAGAGGGTGAGTATCACGATGAGGATGAGTAGTTTTTTCTTTACAATAGGACAGGGCTTTAAGAGCCTTAAGCGAAACAGATGGTATACACTTGCATCTGTTGCAACAATAAGTGCCTGCCTGTTTCTGTTTGGAGTTTTTTATTCAATAGTTACGAATTTCCAGCATGTGGTTAAAACAGCTGAGGAAGGCGTTTCAGTAACAGTATTTTTTAATGAAGGCACAACCGAGGATATAATTCTGGCAACCAAGGCTCTTGTGGAAAAAAGACCTGAAGTAAGACAGGTTGTATACGTTTCCGCCCAGGAAGCCTGGGAAGGCTTTAAAGAGGATTATCTTGGTGAGTATGCAGATGGCTTTACGGAGAATCCGCTAGAGGATTCCGCAAACCTTCAGATTTACCTTAGTGACGTATCGATGCAGCCTGCACTTGTTACCTATCTTGAGTCTCTTTCGGATATCAGACTGGTCAATAAGTCAGAGGTTACTGCTTCAACGCTGGTTGGTGTAAACAGCCTGATTGCTTATATTTCACTTGGTATAATCGCAATACTTCTTCTGGTTTCAATATTCCTTATAAGTAATACCGTAACCATAGGAATTTCTGTGAGAAAAGAAGAGATAAATATTATGAAATATATCGGCGCTACGGACTTTTTTGTTCGTGCACCATTCGTAATAGAGGGAATAATAATCGGAATAATCGGTTCGATCATTCCGCTTTTCATAATCTACATTATCTACAACAAGACTGCAGTATATATTGCAGAGAGATTTGCGATGCTTAATTCCATTCTGGATATTTTGCCGGTTGGAACGATTTTTGAAGCGCTTGTACCTATTTCAGTGCTTATAGGTGTGGGAATTGGCTTCCTTGGAAGCGTTGCAACAGTTAGAAAACATTTACATGTATAAGAAACAGAGGATGTGCGTTTTTATCGCACGCAGGGAGTAGCTGGTTGATTTGGGGCATAAGGCAAAACAGTAAAAGAATATTGTCAGTGATCCTGCTTCTGTGCTTTGTAACAGGAGCAGTTTCTTATAGCAGAACCTATGGATATGCTGCTAGTAAGGAAAGTATCCAGCAGAAGGAAAGTCAGATTTCGGACGCTAAAAAGGAAAGAGACAGTATGAAGAGTTCGCTTACGGATCTTCAGGAAGTAAAGAAGTCCCTGGAAAGCGAGAAATCAGACTTAAATGTTTACATTACAAAGCTGGATGCAAGTCTTGATGAGATACAAAAAAAGATTGAGGAACTGAAAAATCTCATCACAGAAAAAGAAAAGAAGATAGAAGAAACCAAGGCAGAGCTTGAACAGTGCATTGAAGTTCAGAATAAGCAGTATGAGGATATGAAGAAGCGAATCCGCTTCATGTATGAAAAGGGAGATATGCTTTACTTCGACCTGCTTGCAGGAAGTGGGAATTTTGCTGAGATGTTAAATAAAGCATCTTACATTGAGGCTCTTTCCGCCTATGACAGAAAAAAGCTTGATGAGTATATCTACAATACGCAGCTTACGCAGATGACAAAGGATGCCTTGGAAGAAGAAAAGAAAACTCTTGATGAAGCAAAGATAAATGTAGAAAAGGAAGAGGGAAATCTTCAGAGCCTTATTACAGAAAAAAATGCTGAAATAAGTTCCATAAGTGCTAACATTAAGAATAAAGAGCAGGCGATCAAGGAATACGAAGAGCAGATTGCAGCTGAAAATGCTACAATTGCGGCACTGGAAAAAGCGGTAGAGGCAGAAAAAGCAGAGCTTGCGGCGCAAAATGCCAGAAAGTATGACGGCGGAATGTTCCAGTTTCCGTGTCCGTCCTACACCCGTGTTTCCGATGATTACGGCATGAGAGTGCATCCTACTCTTGGAATCGAGAAAATGCACAACGGTATTGACCTTGCGGCATCAAGCGGTTCTGCCATACTTGCAGCCTACGACGGTAAGGTTGTGGCAGCAGCCTATAATTCCACTATGGGTAATTACATTATGATCGATCATGGAAGTGGATTATATACTATATACATGCACGCTTCAGCCCTTAGCGTTTCTACCGGAACAGAGGTCACCAAGGGACAGAGAATAGGATCGGTTGGATCAACAGGAAGGTCCACGGGACCCCACCTGCATTTTGGTGTGAGACTTAACGGCAGTTACGTTAGCCCGTGGAATTATCTTAAATAGATGAAAGGAACGGATTTTTGATGGATCAGAACAATACTAATCAGCAGAACTTAAATACTAATCAGTATCCTCAGTACAATGGATATCCGGAAGGGAACAGCGGCGGATCAGAAAAGTTCTTTGCTGCAGTTCTTCTTGGAATGTTCATCGCTGTGGTTCTTTTGTACGGCATAAGATTTGGAGTAAATACACTTCAAAAATTTGGCATAATTAAGAGTCCTGCAGCGAAGATATCTTCTGCAGACACAGCTATAGATCAGGAGACACTTGATAAGATAAGAGTTCTTGAAGAGTCAATTGATGAGTACTACTACAAGACAGATATAGACAGAGAAAAAGAAAAGAATTCAATCTATAAGGGAGTTGTGGCATCCCTTGAAGATCCCTATTCTGAGTACTATACAGAAGAGGAATACAAGGAACTTTTGGAAGATACTAAGGGGATCTACTACGGAATCGGTGCTTATGTAACAATGGATAAGCAGTTAAATCTCCCCAGGATTACAGGAACAATTGAAGGGTCCCCTGCTGAGAGCGCAGGTCTTAAAGCCGGTGACATCATCCAGAAGGTCGATGGAGAGAGCGTTCAGGGACTTACTCTTTCAGAAGTTGTAAAACTTATCCACGGAGATATGGGAACAGTGGTTAAGATAACTGTTTACAGGGAAAATGAGTCTGACGACCTGGATTTTGACGTAACCCGCGACGAGGTTAAAGCTCAGACAGTTAACACCACAATGCTTGAGAACAACATCGGATACCTTGGAATTACAGAGTTTGATTCTGTTACTCCGGAGCAGTTCAATGATGGTATGGCGGATCTTAGAAGTCAGGATATGAAGGCTCTTATCATAGACCTTAGATCTAACCCAGGCGGAAACTTAAGTGCTGTTGTTGAGATTGCTAATCAGCTCCTTCCTGCAGGAAACGTTGTTTATACTCTTGATAGAGATGGCAACAAAGAGGAGTACAAATCCGACGGACTTCATGAAATAGATATTCCGCTGGTTGTACTTGTTAACGGATATTCAGCTAGTGCATCAGAGATTTTATCAGGTGCTGTAAAGGACTATGGAAAGGGAACCCTTGTAGGCGAAACAACCTACGGTAAGGGAGTTGTTCAGAGAATTTTCTCTCTTAATGATGGAACTGCAGTAAAGCTCACAATAAGTAACTACTTCACACCTAACGGAAATAACATCAACGGTATAGGTATTGAACCTGATGTTGAAGTTGAACTTGATGCTGAAAAATATAACGCTGACGGCACAGATACCCAGCTAAATAAGGCAGTTGAGATACTTAATGAAAAGCTCGGCAACTGATTTTGTAACCAATTTATAAAAAACAAGAGATATTAAGCAAACGAGGACTTCATTTGAGGTTCTCGTTTGTTGTTTTTGGAAAATAGTTCGGGTAGATTCCACAAAAATAATGTGATACAATGAGTTATAATCCGAAAATATGTTCGAGTATGTGGAGAATACTTATGGATCATTTTGAACTTAAGTCAGAATATAAACCTACAGGCGATCAGCCTCAGGCAATAAAGGAATTAGTTGATGGTTTCAAGGCCGGCAATCAGTTTGAGACTTTGCTTGGAGTTACCGGTTCCGGTAAGACCTTTACTATGGCTAATGTCATAGCTGCTCTTAATAAGCCGACACTAATTATCAGTCACAACAAAACTTTGGCAGGTCAGCTCTACGGTGAGATGAAGGAATTTTTCCCCAATAATGCGGTGGAATATTTCGTATCCTACTATGATTACTACCAGCCTGAAGCCTATGTGCCTCAGACGGATACATATATCGCCAAGGATTCAGCTATAAACGATGAGATAGATAAACTGAGACTTTCAGCTACGGCATCACTTACAGAGAGGAAGGACGTTATCGTAGTTGCTTCTGTATCCTGTATTTATGGTCTAGGAAGCCCTGAGGAATTTAAGGGGATGTCCATGTCCCTCCGCCCGGGAATGATGAAGGACAGAGATCAGATTTTGAAGGAGCTTGTGGCTATCCAGTACACCAGAAATGACATGGAACTTGCCAGATGTAACTTCAGAGTCCGCGGAGATACTATAGAGATTTTCCCTGCGCAGTCGGATGATCATCTTATAAGGGTTGAGCTTTTTGGAGATGAGATAGACAGAATCTGCGAGGTTGAGCCTGTGACAGGCGTTGTGAAAAATGAACTAAGCCACGTAATGATTTATCCTGCATCTCACTATGTAGTACCTCAGGAGAAAATAAATCTTGCCTGCAAGAACATTGAAGCAGAGCTTGAGGAACAGATAAGATTTTTCAAGGGCGAGGATAAACTTATCGAAGCTCAAAGGATTTCCGAGCGAACAAATTTTGATGTAGAGATGATGAGAGAGACCGGCTTTTGCTCCGGAATTGAGAATTACTCAAGGCATTTAAATTTTGCAGCTCCCGGTGAGCCGCCACTTACGCTTATGGACTTCTTTGACGGAGAGTTTCTCATAATTGTGGATGAGTCTCATATGACGATTCCCCAGATAGGTGCCATGTACCACGGGGACAGATCAAGGAAGACAACTCTTGTGGATTACGGCTTTAGACTGCCCTCTGCCCTTGATAACAGACCTCTTAACTTTGAGGAGTTTGAGACCCATATAGATCAGATGCTGTTTTGTTCAGCAACCCCTGGACCCTACGAAGCAGATCACGAGCTTGTTAGGGCCGAGCAGGTCATAAGACCTACAGGACTTCTTGATCCTGAGATATCGGTTCGCCCTGTTGAGGGACAGATTGATGATCTCATAACTGAGATAAATAAGGAAATCGATAAAAAGAATAAGGTTCTCGTCACAACTCTGACCAAGAAAATGGCTGAGGATCTTACTGAATATCTTGCAGAGAATGGTATTCGTGTAAAGTATCTCCACTCAGATATCGATACTCTGGAGAGATCTGAGATCATAAGGGATATGCGTCTTGATGTATTTGATGTTCTTGTTGGAATCAATCTCCTAAGGGAAGGCCTTGATATTCCTGAGATATCCCTTGTTGCTATCATCGACGCTGATAAAGAAGGCTTCCTTAGGTCAGAGACATCTCTTATTCAGACTATCGGAAGAGCTGCCAGAAATGCTGACGGCAGAGTTATCATGTACGCCGATAACATGACTGATTCTATGAAAAAAGCCATAGAAACAACGCAGAGACGCCGCGCTATTCAGGAAAAATATAATGAAGAACATGGCATTACTCCGCAGACAATCAGGAAGGCGGTTCGTGACCTTATAAGTGTGACCAAAGCTATAGCCAAGCAGGAGGTTGCTTTCGAGAAGGATCCTGAATCTATGGATAGAGGAGAACTTGAGAAGGTAATAGGCGATGTTCAGAAGAAGATGAAGAAGGCGGCAGCAGAGCTTGATTTCGAAACGGCCGCTATGCTGAGAGACCAGATGATAGAGTTAAAGAAGCAGCTTAATGAAATTACTTCGGGGCTGTAAACATAAGTGTTTTTTACTATTGGTAGAAATCTGTACCAGTTGTGGATTTCTCTGAAAGGATTATTTAATGGCAGATAATAATTTTTCCATGACAAAAATAAATACCACTGCAAAGAAAATTTTGCCAAGTGATATACACGATTATATAAGGGTGAGAGGAGCTAATGAGCATAACCTTAAGAATGTCTCAGTGAAGATTCCAAGAGAGACACTTACTGTTTTTACAGGGCTCTCCGGATCCGGAAAATCCTCCCTTGCCTTCGACACTATATTTGCTGAGGGACAGAGAAGATATATGGAGTCACTGTCTTCCTATGCCAGAATGTTTCTTGGACAGATGGATAAGCCAAATGTTGAGAAGATAGAGGGACTTTCTCCTACTATATCAATCGACCAGAAGTCTACTAACCGAAATCCCAGATCTACTGTCGGAACGGTTACAGAAGTATATGACCACTTCAGACTTTTGTATGCAAGGATCGGTATTCCGCATTGTCCAAATTGCGGAAGAGAGATCAGAAGGCAGACAGTGGATGAGATGGCAGATCAGATTTTAACTCTCCCTGTTGGAACGAGGTTTCAGATCCTTGCCCCTGTTGTACGAGGCAGGAAGGGTGAACACAGTAAAGTTCTGGACAGAGCAAAGAGAGCAGGCTATGTCCGCGTTCGAATTGATGATAGCCAGTATGAGCTTTCTGAGGAGATAAAACTTGATAAGAATATTAAGCATAACATCGAGATTATCGTGGATCGTCTCGTTATAAGAGATAACATGGAGGAGACCAGAAGCAGACTTATTGATTCTGTGGAAAGTGCTCTGAACCTGGCTGAGGGACTTCTTACGGTTGATGTTATAGATGGAAAGCCCATGAACTTTAGTCAGAACTTTTCATGTCCTGATTGCGGAATAAGCATTCCGGAGATTGAGCCAAGAAGCTTTTCCTTCAACAATCCTTTTGGTGCCTGCCCTGAGTGTACAGGTCTTGGATACAAGATGGAATTCGATGAGGAGCTGATGATTCCGGATAAGAGCCTTTCTATAAATGAGGGCTGTTTCCAGGTTACCGGCTGGGCTTCCTGCAATAAGGAGGGAAGCTTTACTAATGCTGTCCTTAAGGCTCTTGCTAAGGAGTACAAGTTTAGCCTTGATACTCCCTTTGAAAAGCTTAGTGCCAAGGTAAGGGACATGCTTGTTCACGGCGCAGACAAGGAAGTAATAGTGGAGTATAAGGGACAGCGCGGAGAGGGCAGATACCCCATAACCTTCGATGGACTTATAAGAAACGTAGAGCAGAGATACAGAGAGACTTTTTCAGAGTCTCAAAAGGCTGAATACGAATCCTATATGAGGATAACTCCTTGCGCAGTTTGTAAGGGACAGCGATTGAAGCAGGAATCCCTTGCGGTAACGATCGATGATAAGAATATTTTTGAGATCACAAATATGTCCATTAAGGACTTAAGCTCTTATCTTGAGAACCTGAAGCTCTCAAAGCAGCAGGAGCTTATCGGTGCTCAGGTTCTAAAGGAGATAAAGGCAAGGGTTGGATTCCTTGTGGATGTGGGACTTGATTATCTGTCACTGTCCAGAGCAACCGGCACACTTTCAGGAGGAGAGGCCCAGAGAATAAGGCTTGCAACCCAGATAGGATCGGGACTTTGCGGAGTATGCTATATCCTGGATGAGCCCAGTATCGGCCTTCATCAGAGAGATAACGATAAACTCCTTAATACTCTGAAAAACCTAAGGGATCTTGGCAATACTCTGATTGTTGTTGAGCATGATGAGGATACCATGCGAGCTGCGGATTACATTGTGGATGTGGGACCTGGAGCCGGATCCCATGGCGGACAGATCGTGGCTGCAGGTGATGCGGAAGAGATAATGAAGGTTCCGGAGTCCATAACAGGACAGTATCTGTCAGGAAAACTCAAGATAGAAGTTCCGGACCACAGAAGAAAGCCTACGGGATGGCTTAAGGTCAAGGGAGCCCAGGAAAACAATCTTAAAAATATAGATGTGAAGTTCCCTCTTGGAGTGCTGACCATAGTAACCGGTGTTTCAGGTTCGGGAAAGAGCTCCCTTGTAAATGAGATTTTATATAAACATCTTGAGAGAGACTTAAACAGAGCCCGCTGCATACCCGGAAAGCATAAGGGAATTGAAGGAATAGAGCAGCTTGATAAGGTTATTGCAATTGACCAGTCCCCTATAGGAAGAACCCCAAGGTCGAACCCTGCCACATATACCGGAGTTTTCGATATGATAAGAGACTTGTTTGCAGGAACTCCTGATGCAAAGGCAAGGGGTTATAAGAAAGGAAGATTCTCCTTCAATGTTAAGGGCGGACGCTGCGAAGCCTGCGGCGGAGACGGTATCATCAAGATAGAGATGCACTTCTTACCTGATGTATATGTTCCCTGCGAAGTATGCGGAGGAAAAAGATACAACAGAGAGACTCTGGAAGTTAAGTACAAGGGAAAAAATATATACGATGTTCTCAATATGACTGTGGAAGAAGCCCTTCCTTTCTTTGAGAATATCAAGACCATTAAGAGAAAGATAAAGACTCTTTATGATGTGGGACTTGGCTATGTAAAGCTTGGGCAGCCATCAACAGAACTATCAGGCGGTGAGGCCCAAAGAATTAAGCTTGCCACAGAGCTTTCAAGGGCAAGCACCGGAAAAACCATATATATTCTTGATGAGCCTACTACAGGACTTCATTTTGCAGATGTGCAAAAGCTTGTGAAGATACTTCATGAACTTGTTGAAGCAGGAAATACTGTTGTGGTCATAGAGCACAATCTGGATGTTATTAAAACCGGTGACTATATCATAGATATGGGACCGGAAGGAGGTTCCGGAGGCGGAACCGTTGTTGCTCAGGGGACACCGGAGCAGGTAGCCAAGGCAAAAGGCTCTTATACTGGTGCTTATATAAAGAGAATGCTTGAGAAGAAATAATTTTTCGTAAAATATAAAATTTTTCGATTTTTTTCTTCAAAAGGTGTTAAGTTTTTCCGTCGGTCGTCCGATATAAGGAAAGACGGGATTATATCCTTGTGCTTTATGAGCTGTGAAAAATTTGTGTGTTGGTATTTTAAAACTTGCCCCTATGGTTTATAATGGCTTTGATTATCATTGTAATTAACGTGCGCACCTATGCGCTTTGAGCCTTTAGAAAGGGGTAATAGATTTCATGCAGTACACAGATATAGGTATCGATTTAGGAACAGCAAGCATCCTTGTATATATCAGAGGAAAGGGAGTTGTGCTGAAGGAGCCCTCTGTAGTTGCCTATGACAGAGATACAGAAAAGATTAAAGCTATCGGTGAAGATGCAAGACTTATGCTTGGTCGTACACCTGGAAATATAGTTGCAGTAAGACCTTTGAGACAGGGAGTTATCTCTGATTACAAAGTAACCGAGCAGATGATGAAGTACTTTATCACAAAGGCTATCGGTCACAGAACATTCAGAAAGCCTCTTATCGCAGTTTGTGTTCCCAGTGGAGTAACAGAGGTTGAGCGTAAGGCTGTTGAAGATGCTACTCTTATGGCAGGAGCCAGAGATGTGCGTATTATTGAGGAGCCTATTGCAGCTGCTATCGGTGCAGGTATAGATATTACAAAGCCTTGCGGAAACATGATCGTTGATATAGGTGGTGGTACTTCTGATATCGCTGTTATCTCTCTTGGAGGAACAGTTGTAAGTACTTCCGTTAAGATTGCCGGAGATGACTTTGATGAGGCAATCGTTAGATATATGCGTAAGAAGCACAATCTGCTTATCGGTGAGAGAACTGCTGAGGACATCAAGATTAAGATTGGTGCAGCATATCCCAGAGCAGAAGCTGATCATATGGATGTAAGAGGTCGTAACCTTGTTACAGGTCTTCCTAAGACAGTTAAGGTATCTTCAGAGGAGACAGAGGAAGCCCTCAGAGAGACAACAGCTCAGATCGTTGAAGCAATTCACAGCGTACTTGAGAAGACTCCTCCGGAACTTGCAGCAGATATCGCTGACAGAGGAATTGTCCTTACAGGTGGCGGAAGCCTTTTACGCGGCCTTGATGATCTTATTGCATCTAAGACAGGTATCAATACTGTAACAGCAGAGGATCCTATGACAGCAGTTGCTATTGGAACCGGAAGATATGTGGAGTTCCTTGCAGGATATAGAGAAAACTAAAGATTTAGCGAGGTTCTTTCGAGCTTAGTCTGAAGTTTGTTCTGGCGAGCGAAGCGAGAGCAGAACTTCCTTGATTCCTAATTCATATAGGAGAACAAAATATGGTAAAAGGTCTGTACACTGCATACACGGGTATGATAAATGAACAGAGGCGCATGGACATTGAGACCAACAATCTCGCCAATGCAAATTCTACCGGGTTCAAGGAGGAGCGTACCGTCAGTAGATCTTTCCGTGATCTTTTAGGACTTAAGATCAAGGATTATACTGATGCGCCTTGGACGGCAGTCAGACTAGGACTTATGAATCCCGGCGTTAAGCTGGGAGGATCTTATACCAACTTTGAGCAGGGCGGACTTCAGTCCACCGGCAATAAATTTGACTTGGCTCTTAATAATGGTATTCCCACTGCGGATGCCGATTCTGTAAACGATAATATGGGCGCCGGCGGAAATGCTTTTTTCGCTACATCCTACGGAACTGATGATCCGCAGACCGGAGCTCTTATCAAATATACCAGGGACGGAACCTTCAATGTTACACAGGATGGATTCCTTGTGACAACAGAAGGTAACAATGTCCTTGATGTCAACAATAATCCCATTCAAATTGATCCTATAGTAGATACCACTATCCTTCAGGATGGCAGTATCGTTCAAAACGGAAACGTGGTAGCTATGATACAGGTAGCACGCTTTGATAATGTGCAGGATCTCCAGCGATATCAGGATAATTCCTTTATCATCGGAGATGGCGGTGCGCAAGTTGTGAGCCTTACTGCAGAGGAAGCTAATGCTACAGTCAATCAGGGATATTTGGAGGCATCAAATATCAGCGTTGTTGATGAATTTGTAAATATAATCTCCATACAAAGAAACTATGAAACCAACTCAAAAGCTGTTCAAGCTGAAGATGACACGATAGATGTTGCAGTAAATCAGCTTGGAAGAATTAACTCATAAAGCTTAAGCTTTTATATGTTTGTGCCGATATAAGTATAGGGAAATAATGCAATCTTGAATAAGAATTCAAGATTGCAGCAAACAAGCAATATAGATTCGACTTCGTCGAAGAGCTTGTTTGCTACTTGAATCATAATTTCACGAAACCCGCAGCAAGAGCGAGTTTCTGTAGGTAGGCTTGTGAGAGCAGGATTTTAGTTTGTCAGGAGGTATTTTATGGTTAGAAGTTTATGGACAGCGGCATCCGGAATGAATGCACAGCAGACAAACGTAGATACCATAGCCAATAACCTTGCTAACGTTAACTCAGCCGGCTATAAGGCTCAGGGTGCAAGATTTAAGTCACTTTTGTATCAGGAACTTAAGACTAAGACAGTTCAGACAACAGGTTCACCTGTTAATTCCGATGTGGGACTTGGTGTACGAGTATCTTCCATAAATTCCTTCTTTACGCAGGGTAGTTTGCAGGATAATGATTCAGCCTCGGCATTTGCTATTCAGGGCGATGGATTTTTTGCTTATTCAACAGATGCTCAGGTTATAAATGAAGCTAATACAAGATATACCAGAAACGGTAACTTTGTATGGGCGCTTACAGAACAGAATACTCTGGAACTTACAACTTCAGAAGGTAATCCGGTTCTGGGAATAGACGGAGGCCCAATTGTTGTAAATGACCAGACGGTTAAGGCCACAGATATTACCTGTGATCAGGAAGGTGCACTTTACTACCTTAATGCTAATCAGGAGAGAGTTGATGTTGGTCAGATTGCTCTTTTCCAGTTTAGAAATGCAGAAGGTCTTGAGAGAGAAGGAGATACAAGCTTCTCAGTAACCCCTGCAAGCGGAAATCCTCTTCCTGAAGCAACTACCGCAGGCATCAGACGAAGCGTAGTAGTTCAGGGATATTTGGAAGGATCAAATGTTAATGTTGCAACAGAGATGGTTAATCTGATCGTTGCGCAGCGTGCATACGAAATGAATTCAACAGCAATAACAACAACGGACGAGATGATGCAGACAGCAAACGGACTTAAGAGATAATGATTTAAGGCGCAGATAATGCTTTTTTGAGGGGATTGATATGGGTCTTGATATGAACAGTTTCGGTGTATCCGGTATATCTCAATATGCTAAAAATGAAGCGCTAAACAGTGCATCCGAAATGGTGAGGAATGCCAAAACCAAGGCAGAAAATGCTAAGAATGCAGGTGAAAAGGAAGAAATAAACCAGGAACTTATGGATGCCTGCAAGCAGTTCGAAGCCTACATGCTTGAGCAGATCTTTAAAGGATACGAAGAGACTAACAAGGTATTCTCCAAGGAAAAATCCGGATCCATGAACACTATGGTGGATTACTTCAAGGATTTCGCTATTCAGGATATATCAGCGCAAGCATCAGATACGCAGAGCACAGGACTTGCGCAGATGCTATACGAGAACATGAAACGCAACTACGGTTTATAAAACTATTTCTTAATCTAAACCAATACGAGGGGCTGCCATCACAAATAAACATGGCAGCTCCCTTTATGTTTTATATATACACGTTTTGGCCCTGCAGGAATTTTGCGCCCCGCGTCCGCTGCCTGCGCCCCGTCATTTTCGGGGGGCGAATAAATATCATTATTTGCTGCCTACTTATAGTTACATCTCTTCTTGTACCGCTCCGCAGAGCATGAAATTCAGCCGGTTCTCTTTTCTTATTTTATGCAAGAAGCGAGAAACTCAAATCTGAACAGGCATAATATCTAATATATATGAATTTGAGCGGGTTACGATGAGTTTAGATTTATCTTATGCTCGCAAAGGCGCTTTATGCGTGCATGTGAGCAATTTGTTTGAGCACAGCGAGTTTTGCGCACATGCACTATTAAGCAAAAGCGTCTGCGAGCATTAGATAAATCAAACGAAGAATATCCAGGCCTCAAATTCATATATATCAGATATGTACAGCCGTCAGATTTTCAAACAGCCCGCTTCTTGCATAAGTTAAGAGAACCGGCTGGATTTCATTGCGTCGCTGATGGGGTCCAATCAGAGATGTAACCATAAATCCGGCAGCAAATATTATAGTTTTGTTTTACCCCCGAAAATGACGGGGCGCTGTACTACGGACGCGGGGCGCGTGGAAATTGTGGGCAGGGCCAAAACGTGTATAATATACTACCGAAGGGGGCGAGAACCCCGGGTTAGGAGGAACATGGAAGTTTTTAAGGGTTATGTTGACCATTTTATATATAAGAATGAGGACAATGGCTATGGAGTTATGGTCTTTGTGTGTGACGGGGAGGAGATGACCTGTGTTGGTATTTTTCATGATGTCGATACGGGAGATACTCTGGAGCTTACCGGTGAGATGGTGGAACATCCGGTTTATGGTGAGCAGTTAAAAGTTACGGAGCATAAGATTTCCGTGCCTGACGATGCGGAGTCCATAGAAAGGTATCTTGGATCCGGCGCAATTAAGGGCATCGGCGAGACCATGGCAAGGCGAATAGTTAAAAAGTTTGGCGCAGACACCTTCAGGATCATTGAGGATGAACCTGAGAGACTTGCTGAAATAAAAGGTATTAGCGAGAGAAAAGCAAGAGATATTGCTATCCAGCTTAATGAAAAGCGGCAGATGCGTGACGCCATGGTATTTTTGTCGGGTTATGGTATCACAAATGCCATGGCCGTTAAGATCTATGAAAAATACGGTGATGCCATATACCAGATTTTAAAGGAAAATCCTTACAGACTTGCAGACGATATCGAAGGTATCGGTTTTAAAACTGCTGATGAGATTGCTTCCAAGATCGGCATAAAGGTTGATTCCGACTACAGAATAAGAAGCGGAGTTCTCTATACCCTCTTGGAGAGCGCACAGGACGGAAACAGTTATCTTCCTAAAGGTTTGCTGATAAGAAAAAGTGCTGAACTTTTGAAAGTGGACGAAGGTCTTATTGAAGCACAGATGGATAACCTTATGGTAGAGAGAAAGCTTGTGTATAAGGGCGAAGACCACGTGTATGCTTCATCCTACTTTTATGAGGAACAGGCTATTGCCGTGATGCTTAGAGAGCTTAATCTGAAACTTCCCACATCCAAGGCTGCGGAAAAGGACCTTGAGAGCAGAATCCGTGCGATAGAGGATAAAAGAGGAATAGAGCTTGATGACCTTCAGAGAAGGGCGGCTATCGCAAGTGCGCAAAACGGTGTGGTTATTATTACCGGCGGCCCCGGAACAGGAAAAACAACCACCATAAACACTATCATTCAATACTATGCAGAAGAGCAGATGGACATTGTTCTTGCAGCGCCCACAGGAAGAGCTGCCAAGAGAATGACTGAGGCTACAGGATACGAAGCAAGAACAATACACAGACTACTTGGAGTTGGCGGAATCCCTAATCAGGAAAACGGAGAGAGGGAAAGAGAGAGGATAAGGTTCGAGAAGAATGCTGATAATCCCCTTGAAGCAGATGCTATCATAATCGATGAGATGTCCATGGTGGATATGCACCTGTTTACAGCGCTGTTAAAAGCAGTGATTCCGGGAACACATCTCATCCTTGTGGGAGACAGCTCACAGCTTCCAAGTGTGGGCCCCGGACAGGTTCTTAGTGACCTTATAGAGAGCGGAGTGTACAATACCATAACTCTACAGAAGATTTTCAGACAGGCAAAGCAAAGTGATATTGTAATGAATGCCCACCATATAAAAGGCGGCGAGCACTTTGTGATGGATAATAAGAGCAAAGACTTTTTCTTCCTTGAGAGAGACAATGCGGATGTTATCTATAAGCACATGATTCAGCTTATTAGAGATAAACTTCCCTCCTATGTTAACGCCCAAAGCCTTGATATACAGGTCCTTACGCCTATGAAAAGGGGACCGCTTGGCGCCGAGAATCTGAATGTGGTACTGCAAAAATACTTAAACCCTCAGGATGATAATAAAAAGGAATATGTCTACGGCGATCGCATAATAAGAGAAGGCGATAAAGTAATGCAGATTCACAACAACTATCAGGCTGAGTGGGAGATTCTCGGAAAATACGGAATTCCCATTGAGAAGGGCATGGGTATCTTTAATGGCGATATGGGCACTGTCAAAGAGATTGATGACAGAATGAAGGAACTGACAGTTGAGTTTGATGAAAAAAGAGTGGTGAGATATCCTTTTTCTGAACTTGGAGAACTGGAGCTTGCTTATGCGATAACCATACATAAATCTCAGGGCTCAGAATATCCTGCGGTAATTCTTCCGTTACTGGGAGGACCCAGGATGCTCCTTAACAGAAATCTCTTGTATACTGCTGTAACCAGAGCTAAAAACTGCGTTGTCCTCCTTGGAAGCAGAGATACAGTAAATGAGATGATAGATAACGAATCACAGCTTAAACGCTATACGGGACTTAAGGAGAGAATTTTGGAGGTGGAGGATTGATTTTGGCAATAAAAGAAATGATAATCTCTGCCATATTTCCAAGAAGGTGTCCTGTTTGCGATGAGATAGTTCCAGGCGGTGAGCTTATTCATCCCAAATGTAAAAAGAAGCTTAAGACTGTTTCCGGGAATACCTGCTATAAATGCGGAAAGCCGCTAAGCGAAGAAAGCCGGGAATACTGCAGCGACTGTGCCTCCACAAAGCACATTTTTGACAGGAATTTTGCACTTTATAAGTACAGATCTATTGCCGGTTCTGTTTATAAATTTAAGTATTCCGGAAGACGTGAATACGCAGATTTTTATGCTGCTGAAATCGTAAAGCGCTTTGGGGATGAACTTAAAGCCCTGAAACCGGATGCCCTTATTCCTGTTCCCATGTATGGACCAAAGAAGAGGACAAGGGGCTATAATCAGGCTGAAGTTCTCGCTGTAAAAATCGGCAAAAACCTCGGAATCCCTGTGGATTCAAGGATAATCAAAAGATGTAAAAAAACTGTTCCGATGAAACTATTGGATGAGCAGGGACGCATGGCGAATTTGAAAAAGGCTTTTAATATAGCCCAAAATGAAGTAAAATATAAGTGTATTATCCTTATCGATGACATCTATACGACCGGCTCGACTTTAGACGCGGTAGCTGCGGAATTTCGCAGAATGGGTGTCAAAAATATATATTGTGTGACACTGGCAATAGGGCAGGTTGTGTAACCAACTGATTAGGAGGTTAATATGAGCAACATTAAAAACTGTAGTAAGTGTGGCAAAATGTTTAATTACATCGCTGGAGATGTAATCTGTGAAAACTGTAAGAAGGCTATTGAGGACAAATTTCAGGAAGTCAAGAAGTACATTGACGACAATCCGGGAGCAGGCCTTAAACAGATTTCGGAAGCGTGTGATGTAGCTACCAAGCAGCTGAAGAAGTGGATTCTTGAGGAAAGACTTATGTTTACCGAAAATTCTCCTATTCAGATAACCTGTGAAAATTGCGGAGCCCGTATTCAGACGGGAAGACTTTGCGCAAAATGCAAAGCAACTGTTACCAATGAGCTTAACAAGACTGTTAAGCAGAGACAGGATGCACTGGCTGCAGAACTTGCCAAGCAGCAGGCTAAGCAGCAGGCGGACAAGAAGTCCGGTATGAAATTCTTAAAAACTTGAGGCAGATATGTTAAATGAGGAGCGCGTAATCCTGATGACCAGGATGGCTGCATACCAGCAGCATGAGGGGAAAGAGAATAACGCAATAAACTCGTATTTTCGCAGCGACTATGTCGGATTCCAGGTGCTTAAGTCTGTTATAAGCGCCACTATTGTGTATCTGATATTGGTCGCTGCCTATGTGATGTATCATTTTTCTGAGGTGTTGCAGGATGTGTATAACACAGATCTTATGGCAACAGCCAGAAAATATCTGGTATATTACATTTTACTTGTGGCCGTATATTCAGTGATTTCGTATATCATTTATTCCATCCGTTACAATAGGATGAGAGGAAATATGAGAGCATACTATTCTTGCCTCAAAAAATTAGGCAGAATGTATGAGAAGGAATGAATCTAATGACGACTTTACTTGAACTACGGGAATACATAAAAAAATTTTATGTAAAATTCGAACTCTACATTACCTACGCATGGAAGTTTTTACTTTCACTCATAGCTTTCACAATGATAGGTAATAAAATCGGATATCAGACCAACCTAACAAAATTACCGATACTGCTTATGGCAGCACTTTTGTGTTCTATAATGCCTGCAAACTTTATGGTGGTTTTATCATCAGGCTTTATTTTGGCACATCTTTATAAGCTCTCACTGCAGTGTGCAGTTGTAGCTCTTATAATTTTCCTTTTGATGTTTTTGTTATATTTCAGATTTTCTCCAAAGGACACATTAGCAGTAATGCTTACGCCAATGTGCTTTTATTTGAGTGTGCCTTACGTGATACCGATAGCATTGGGACTTCTTAGTACACCTGCTTCAATCGTATCCATGGCCTGCGGCGTGATAGTAACTTATATGATCTCTTATATTTCAGGTAATGCCACAGTACTTACTGCTACAGATATGGAGTCCAAGGCAACACAGTTCCAGACTATCCTTTCTGAACTTATGGGCAATAAGGCAATGTGGGTTTGCATAGCTTCATTTGCAATCACTCTTGCAGTTGTTTACCTGATCAGAAGAATGTCAGTTGATCACTCATGGACAATTGCTATTGTTGCAGGTGCTCTCACTAATATTATCTGTCTGCTTATAGGAGATCTTTTATACAGTACACAGCTTTCCTTTGGCGGAGTTATCGGCAAGACAATTCTTTCAGTGATCATACTGTTTGTTATTCAGTTCTTTGCTTTTAACCTTGATTATTCAAGGGTTGAGAAGGTTCAGTTCGAGGATGATGAATATTATTATTATGTAAAAGCTGTTCCGAAGGTTTCTGTTTCAACACCTGCTCCTAAGGTGAAGAAGATAAACCAGTCAAATTCTAACAGAGATTACAGGGGCAGGGATAGAGGCGAGTGATTAGATGCAACAAATTGGCTTTTTCCTTGAAAACAATCTAACAAGCCTGCATATGCCGACAATAAGAGCGCTTGATGTGGTGGAGATCATCATCATAGCGTTCCTTATTTACCATATACTGGTTTGGGCTAAGACTACCAGACTGTGGTCCCTTTTAAAGGGTGTGGTTATCATTGTCGGTTTTATTGTTATAGCTGCAGCTTTCAACATGTCAACAATTTTATGGATAGTTGAGAATGTATTTGGAATTGCTATTACAGCTATGGTTGTTATTTTGCAGCCGGAACTGAGGAAAGCCCTTGAAGGGATCGGAAGAAAGAACTTTTTCCATGGACTTTTGAATTTTTCAGAAGCTACAGAAGAAGGAAGATTTTCAGATAAGACTATAAATGAGATAGTAAGAGCCTGCGGCGAGATGGCTAAGGTCAGAACAGGTGCTCTTATTGTTATTGAGCAGATGTCATCCCTTAGCGAATTTGAGAGAACGGGAATCGATATCGATGGAGTTGTAAGTAGTCAGCTGCTTATCAATATCTTTGAACACAACACTCCTCTTCATGACGGTGCAGTCATAATAAGAGGTGACAGAATTACTTCAGCTACCTGCTATCTGCCTCTTTCCGATAACATGGAGCTTGGAAAAGAGCTTGGTACCAGACACAGAGCTGGTGTAGGTGTATCTGAGATCACAGATTCTCTTACAATTATCGTTTCAGAGGAAACCGGAAAAATCAGCGTTGCCTATATGGGTGAGCTGGAGAGAGCGGTTGAAAGTGACAGATTAAGAGAGAGACTAAGACAGATTCAGAATAAAGCACAGGACGACAAGAAAGACAAACGTAAAAAGAACAAGAATAAGAAGGGGAAGGCAAAATGAAGAAGCTTAAACTCACAGCCAACTGGGGTCTGAAGATTGCTTCGCTGCTTTTCGCCGCGCTTCTTTGGTTCCTGGTAACTAATATAAATGATCCTGTTGATTCCGTAAGATTCAGCAATATCCCTGTAACCCTCAGGAATACCAGCAGTGTTACGGATGACAACAAGGTGTATGAGGTTCTTGACGGAACGGATACAATATCCACGGTAACTGTATATGCACCCAGATCCATTGTGGATTCACTTAACAGGGATAATATTGTTGCTATTGCGGATTTTGATGAAACGGTTGAGAGTGATGGAGAGTACAATGTTGCAATCCAGATTACAACCAACAAATATTCAAATCAGGTTCAGACCATATCCGCAACAAATGATACCGTCAGACTCAACATTGAAGAGAGAGCCTCTAAAACACTGGCTATTTCGGCTACCACTACCGGAACATTGACAGAAGGGTATATAATCGGTGATGTTGTTACTGATCAGAACCAGATCAGAATAACAGGTGCAAAATCTGTTGTGGAAAGTGTAGCTTCAGCTTCTGTAAACGTAGAAGTTACGGGCTATACAACAAACATCGGGACAAATGCGGAAATACATCTGTATGATGCAGAGGGTGAAGAGATTCCCAAGGATAACATCAAACTCAGCAGCAGTGCTGTTGGTGTCAGTGTAACAATCCTTGGAACCAAGAGAGTTCCTGTAAACTATGTGATTGCAGGTATTCCTGCCGACGGATATATGTCTACAGGTGTGGTTGAGGCTGAGCCTGAGACAGTACTTATTGCAGGCAGAGTATCAGCGCTTAATTCTATAGAAGAAATATCTGTAGCAGATGCAAGCCTTGATATTACAGGCCTTAAGGAAGATCTGACAGTAACTGTTGACCTGTCAGGATATCTGCCTAATAATGTATCCTTTGGAGATGAGGATTTTAACGGAATAGCAACTGTGGTTGCTCACATCGAACCCACAAGCGAAGCCAGCTTTAATGTTCCTTATGAGCAGATAGCTCTTGAGAACATTCCTGAAGGATATGAGGCAGAGATAGAGAGTACAGAGGATGACAGGTTCACCATTACATTGAAGGGGCTTAAGACTACAATAAGTTCGGTTAAAGCAACCGATGTTTCAGGAATAGTAGATGTAGCATCACTTATAGAAAATGCATCAGATACTGAGGATCTGTCAGGTGTTTATGATGCACAGGTAACATTGTCACTTCCCGGCGGTGTTACAACAAATAGCGATGCACAGGTCAAGATCGTGCTTAGGGCTATTGAGGATTAGTAGTATTTGGAGGAAAAAATGGCAAGATTATTTGGAACAGACGGAGTAAGAGGAGTTGCTAACGACGAACTCACACCACTCCTTGCAATGCAGCTTGGACAGGCGGGAGCATATGTTTTATCAAAGGAAACCCAGCACAAGCCCACTATTATGGTAGGCTGTGATACAAGACTTTCCGGAGACATGCTTGCGGCAGCTCTTATGGCAGGAGCATGTTCTGTAGGAGCAAATGTTGTAAACGTAGGTATACTTCCTACACCAGCAGTTGCATATCTTACTAGAAAATACAGAGTTGATGCAGGTGTAGTTATTTCCGCATCACACAATCCTATGGAATTTAATGGTATTAAATTCTTTGACGGAAATGGATTCAAGCTTCCTGATGAGATGGAAGATGAGATCGAAGCTCTTATCAAGAACAACATGGAAGGCGTTAAGATGCCTACCGGAGCAGGCGTTGGTAAGATTAAGAACAGAACAGATGCAAGAGAAGAGTATATCAACCACAATCTTACATGTGTTGATGTACATCTCGATGGATTTAAGATTGTTATGGACTGTGCTGAGGGTGCAAGCTCATACACTTCTGTTGAGACGATCAGACAGACCGGCGCAGAAGTAATTGCTATCCATACTAATCCTGACGGAACAAATATCAACTCAAACTGCGGCTCAACACATATGGAAGAACTCATGGGAAGAGTTGTTACAGAGAAAGCTGATATCGGCCTTGCTTTTGACGGTGATGCAGACAGATTCCTTGCTGTTGATGAAAACGGTAAGATGGTTGATGGTGATGAGATCATGGCTATCATCGGAAAGCACATGAAGGATCAGGGACTTCTTAAGAATGATACTATTGTTGCTACAGTAATGAGTAACCTTGGATTCTTCAAGATGGGAGAGAGAGAAAAGATCAACATCGAGAAGACAAAGGTTGGCGACAGATATGTTCTCGAGAGAATGAAGGAGATAGGTGCTAACCTCGGCGGTGAGCAGTCAGGACATATTATCTTCCTTGACGATAACACAACAGGAGACGGACTTCTTTCAGCACTTCATCTTCTCAAGGTTATGAAGGATACAGGCAAGAAGCTCTCTGAGCTTTCTAAAGTTATGGAGGTTATGCCTCAGGCACTTTACAATGCAACTGTTCCTACCCACAAGAAGGATCATTACATGGAATATCCTGAGATTGCAGATGCAATCGATGCTCTTGAGATGAAATTTGCAGGAGACGGAAGAGTCCTTATCAGACCTTCAGGCACAGAGCCGCTTGTAAGAGTAATGATAGAGGGAAAAGACCAGAAGGTTATTGAAGAGGAAGCAAAGAAGCTGGCAGAGCTTATTCAGAATGTAATGCTGTAATGGCAAAAATTTGCGCCATGTCAGATTTATTTATAAAGGTGAACTAAATGATTACACAGAAAGTAGAGATAAAGAATCCTACCGGATTACACTTGCGACCTGCGGGAAATCTATGTAAGGTTGCGATGAATTATAAATCCCATATTACTTTTAAATATGGGGATAACATAGCCAATGCCAAGAGTGTACTCAGCGTACTCGGAGCCTGCATCAAGTGTGGTGATGAGCTTGAGTTTAAGTGTGAGGGACCTGATGAGCAGGAAGCTATGGATGCACTTATAAATGCAATAGAAAGCGGACTTGGAGAATAAGTATATAAAAACGGACGGCATTTTGTGTCGTCCGTATGCGCGTTTATTAGAAGTTGTTTTATAGAAAGGATTTTTCCATGAAAAAGATTATTGTTACAGGATGTAATGGTCAGCTCGGAAGAGCTATTAACAAAGAACTTGAAGGAACAGATTACGAGCTTGTTAATACAGACGTTTTTCAGGGAGATGGAATCACACCCCTTGATATTACAAATGTTGATGCGGTAACAAAGCTTGCAAGGGAAGTAAAGCCCTATGCAATCATTAACTGTGCAGCATATACAGCAGTAGACGCTCAGGAGTCAGATGTTGATCTTGCTTATAAGATTAATGCCATCGGACCAAGAAACCTTGCAATTGCTGCAACTGATACAGGAGCAAAGCTTGTTCATGTTTCAACTGACTATGTTTTCAGAGGCGACGGCAACAGACCTTATACAGAGTTCGATCAGACAGGCCCTGTAAGTAAGTATGGAATAACAAAGCTTGCCGGTGAGCAGTTTGTAGAGAAGTTTGCAAAGGATTATTTCACAATAAGAACTGCATGGCTCTACGGAGATGGAAAAAACTTCGTAAAGACAATGATGAATCTCTCTGAGAAATACGAAGAGGTCAGCGTAGTAATGGATCAGCTTGGAACACCTACAAGCACTTACGAGCTTGCAAGAGCTATTCATTTTCTTCTTGGAACAGAGAACTACGGTCTCTTCCACGGAACCTGCGAAGGTGATACAAACTGGGCGGATTTCACAGAGGAAATCTTTAGAATCGCAGGAAAGAATACAAGAGTAAATCATGTAACAAGTAAGGAGTATTCTGAGAAGAACCCTCAGGCAGCTCCGAGACCTGCTTACTCAATTCTTGAGAATTACATGCTTAAGCTTACATCAGACTTTATGTTTGCTGACTGGCATGATGCCATTGAGAAGTACATGAAGGATTATATCCTTTGATCCGGGCTTTTTATTAGATTGGAAAAATAATGAAAGAGATAATAAATCAGATATCAGTTAATAATGTTCTTCAGGCTGCCTTCTTCGGATGGCTGTCAGCCCAGGTCATTAAGACGATTATTTATATCATAGTCAATAAGGAGTTTAATTCCGAGCGTCTCCTTGGAGATGGCGGAATGCCAAGCTCACATTCTGCAACAGTTATGGCTATGGTAGTGGCAATTGCCCACGATTGCGGCATCGCAAGCCCTATGTTTGGAATTGCTTTTGTAATGGCGGTAATTGTAATGCATGATGCCATGGGCGTAAGAAGAGAAACAGGAAAGCAGGCTATTGCCATTAACAACATGATGGAATACTTTGAACAGCTTGGTAAAAAGCCTGTGGAAGTACAGCTCAAAGAATTTGTGGGACACAGCCCTTTTCAGGTTATTATGGGGGCAATCCTGGGAGTTGCTGTAGGATTTATTACCTGCGGCATGTAAAAATACATGAGAGGGAGACAGTAATATGCTGTCTGTAGCGCTTAACTGGATTTACATTTTTATAACTTCATATATTGTGGGATACGCAGTTCTAAAGAAAATAGCAGAGATTTCCTGCATGTACACATTAAAAGGCACAAAAAAGCTCACTTATGCATATAAATATAATGCAAGCTATCTGATGGCGGGTATAGTCACCCTTACTGTTTATGCCCAGATGTTCAGTCTTATAGGAGGAGTAGGTTTGCTTGCAAACGTCATACTCCTCTTAACGTGTATATTCCTGTTTTTGACAGACAGGGATAGCTATGTTGTAGAGTTTGATAAGATCTTAAGAACCGTAGTTAATTCCGGAAGTGTCTGGATTTATGTCATTATCTTCCTTGCTTTTGCCTATGGCACATCTCATGGAATAATGCACTATGACACTGATCTCTATCATGCTCAGGCAATCAGATGGATTGAGGAGTACGGCGTTGTAAAGGGACTTGGCAATCTGCATTTAAGACTTGGATATAACAGCAGTGCATTTGCTTTGTCTGCCCTTTACAGCTTTGCTTTTACAGGAAAATCAATGCACACCGTCGCAGGCTTTTTTGCACTTGCCCTTGCTTTTTCCTGTGCGGACTTAAAGAACATAGCTAATAGAAGACATCCTGTTTTGTCAGACTTTGTGAGAGTTATTGCGGTGTACTATCTTTTCACTGTATTTGATGAGATCGTATCTCCTGCATCGGATTACTTTATGACAACAATGGTGCTCTTTATTGTGATTCACTGGCTTGACCTGTATTCACTTCATGAGAGAGCATTTTTGCCCCATGCACTTCTTGCGTTGTGCGCAGTGTATGTGACTACCATAAAGCTTTCAGCCGCACCCCTTATGCTCCTTGCGATCTATCCTATTCACAGGATAATCAGGAGAAGAAAAAAGGAAGCCATAAAACCCATAGGCATCTGTGTTATATTTGCACTTCTTATCTCAGTTCCTTTCTTCATAAGGAATGTGATCCTAACCGGATGGCTGGTATATCCCTTTACGGGAATAGACATTTTTGCTGCAATATGGGAGGTCCCAAGAGGGACTGCCATGTATGATGCCCATGAGATAATTGCCTATGGAAAAGGCTTTACAGATTCTCTTAAGTACAATGCGCCCTTTAGAGAGTGGTTTCCTGCATGGTTTTCATCACTATCCATGTTTAATAAGGGGATGCTCGTGCTTGATGCGGTGGCCTTTCCTGTATTTATCGCAAGCTCCGTTTATTTCCTTGTGGTTGATGTCATCAGTAAGAAGGAGAGCACTGGCAGACTTAAGAAAGTAGATAATAACATACTGCATCTAAGTCACAGAAAAGCGGTTTCACTTTCTGACTATGTGTTTATCGAGGCTATTGTATATATATGCCTTATATACTTTTTGATGTCATCTCCTCTTATAAGGTACGGATGCGTTTACATATGGCTTCCTGTGACGATACTTGCGGGAAGATTCATCATTCTTTTGTATGACAAGGCCGGATTTGCAGGAACTTCTGCTGTTTACAGAGTGGTTCTCGGCGTGCTCGTTGTATATATGGTTTATAAGAGCGCTATTTTGGTGGTGGAAGATGTGCCCAGATTTAAGGCTTCGTATCTGCTTGTTCAGCAGGACTACGGTCAGTATGACCTTAAGGAAGAGGAAATAGGAGGGATTACCTTCTATGAACCTGTAGAAGGTGACAGAACAGGGTATGATAAGTTCCCCGCAGCACCAAGCCTTAGCGGGTTCAAGCTTCTTGGAAGCAGTCTGGAAGATGGCTTTGAAGCCGTGCAGTAAAAGCCTAAATTGGAAAAAAGCCTCAATATGAGGTAAAATATAAAATTGAGTAATTTTAATTTTTGGAGAGGTAGTAATGGATAAGAATTCAAAAATTTATGTAGCAGGACACAGAGGAATGGTAGGTTCTGCAATTGTAAGAGAACTTGAAAAGCAGGGTTATAACAACATTGTAACCAGAACACATAAAGAACTTGATCTTACAAGACAGGATCAGGTTGAGAAGTTTTTTGAAGAGGAAAAGCCTGAGTACGTATTTCTTGCAGCAGCAAAGGTAGGCGGAATCGAAGCCAACCAGAGCTCTCTTGCTGATTTCATGTATGACAACATGATCCTTGAGATGAACGTTATTCATTCAGCATGGAAGAACGGCTGTAAGAAGCTTGAGTTCCTTGGATCATCATGCATCTATCCCAGAATGGCACCTCAGCCCATGAAGGAGAACTGCCTTCTTACAAGTGAGCTTGAAAAGACAAATGAGGCCTATGCCCTTGCAAAGATTTCAGGACTTAAATACTGCGAGTATTTAAATAAGCAGTACGGAATGGATTATATCTCAGTAATGCCTACAAACCTCTACGGACCTAATGATAACTATCATCCCACACACTCACATGTACTTCCTGCAATGCTTCGCAGATTCCATGAGGCAAAGGAAGCCGGCCTTTCAAAGGTAGTATGCTGGGGAGACGGATCACCACTTAGAGAGTTCTTATATGTTGATGATCTCGCAAACCTTTGCGTATTCCTTATGAATAACTACAGCGGCGATGAGACTGTAAACGCAGGTACAGGCAAAGAGCTTACAATCAAGGAACTTGCAGAGACAATCGCCAAGGTTGTTGGATACGAGGGAGAAATCCAGTGGGATTCTACAAAGCCCAACGGAACACCCAGAAAGCTTCTTGATGTTTCTAAGGCAGCAGGCCTTGGATGGACCTATAAGACAGAGCTTGAAGATGGAATTCGGCTTGCTTACGAAGACTTTTTAAACAATCCAATGAGAGCAGAGAGATAAAATCTTATGAAAATACTTAGCGTTATTGTTCCTTGTTACAACGAGGAAGAAAATGTAGCTGATTTTTATAATGAACTTTTAAAGACAGAAGGTTATTTCAAGGACCATGATATCGACTTTGAAATAATCTATGTTAACGACGGATCATCAGATGGAACAGCCCGTGAAGTGAAGGCGCTTCATGAAAAGGACGGAAGAGTTCACCTTATAGACTTTTCCAGAAACTTTGGAAAAGAAGGTGCAATCTACGCAGGACTTTCAAAGGCTACAGGTGATTATGCGGTAATGCTTGACTGTGACCTGCAGGATCCGCCGGCACTTCTTCCTGAGATGTACGAGTATATCGTTAACGAAGGTTATGATTCAGTTGCCACAAGAAGAGTAAGTAGGAAGGGCGAGCCTCCAATCAGATCATTCTTTGCAAGACGTTTCTACTCACTTATAAACAAGATGTCCAAGACTGAGATTGTAGACGGCGCAAGAGATTATCGCCTTATGACAAGACAGTTTGTGGATGCGATCCTTTCCATGGAGGAGTACAACAGATTCTCCAAGGGAATATTTGGATGGGTTGGATTTAAGACCAAGTGGCTTGAATATGAAAACATTGAGAGAAAGAAGGGAGAGACCAAGTGGTCCTTCTGGAAATTGTTTGTATATGCTCTTGATGGAATAATGGCATTTTCAACAGTGCCTCTTGCAGTAGCTTCTATTTTGGGAGTGGTATTCTGCTTCCTTGCAGTTGTGCTTATTATTGTGACTATTATCAGGAAAGCTGTTTTTGGAGATCCTACAAGCGGCTGGCCGTCACTTGTTTGCATCATTTCACTTATAAGCGGTGTGCAGCTTTTCTGCCTGGGAATAGTTGGACAGTACTTAAGTAAGACTTATCTTGAGGTTAAAAAGAGACCTATTTACATTGTTAAGGAAGAGATCTGATGAGTAGTCCGGAAATGATCCAGGGGATGGTGAGCATAGTAGTTCCGGTTTACAATGCCGGAAAATATATAGGTGAGACCATCGATATGGTAATGGGTCAGACCTATGACAATTTTGAACTGATCCTTGTTAATGACTGTTCTAAGGATGACAGTGCAAGCGTCATTACTAAAAAGCAGGCACATTTTGGAGATGTCATAAGACTTATCGACCTTAAGGAAAACGTTGGTGCTGCCACGGCACGAAATACCGGAATTGATGCCGCAAAGGGTGAGTATCTTGCATTCCTTGATGCAGACGACATCTGGCTTCCTGAAAAGCTTTCAAGGGAAGTTGCTTTTATAAGGGAAAAGGACGCTTCGTTTATATTTTGCTCCTATGAATTTGGAGATGAAAATGCAAAGCCTACGGGAAAAGTTGTAAAAGCGCTAAATAGCATAACCTTTAGGGAAGCGCTTTCAAGGACAGTAATATTCACATCTACGGTTTTGTTTGATCTAAAAAAGCTTACGAAAGACGAGATACATATGCCGCTAATAGAAAGCGAGGATACCGCCACCTGGTGGAGCATCCTAAAGAGGGGGAATGTGGCATACGGGCTGGATGAGATTTTGGTCATCTATAGAAGACCTGCAAAGTCTCTGTCTTCAAATAAGTTTAAAGCTATAAAGAGAATATGGGGTCTTTATAGAAATATAGCAGAGCTGTCTGTTATAGAAAGTGCCCGGTATTTTGTGGGATGGGCTATTAGAGCTACCCTTCGAAGAATCATATAAAGGGAAATTGTATGAAACAGGTTGAATCTGTAAAAAGAATTTTTGTTTTGTGCCTTGGTTTTATTGGCCTTTTGGCGCAGGCTATAGTTTATGCATATTATTGGTTTAATGTTTATTATCCGATAGTTTCAAGCAAGAGAATAAGTGCCGATGGTTTTGATTTCGGTAGTGGACTTAAGCTTTATTTTAGAGGTCACTTACTTGTACTTGCTATTTATTTTGTTCTGCTTATTTTCTTTTCAAATACCTATGGCGGATTAAAGATAGGATACCTTAAGTCTATGGATATCTTTTTATCCCAGATATTCGCCCTTTTCATGGTAAATGTGATTTCTTATTTCCAGATCTCACTTATGAGAAACTGGCTGGTTCCTATACTTCCTATAGTGGAAGTTTTTGTGATACAGCTTGTACTTTCATTTTTGTGGGCGCTTTTCACCAACTGGTTATACAGATCCATATTCCCTGCAAGGCAGATGCTTCTTGTAAGCGGAGAGTACCCGGTTGATGATATCCTTAGGAAATTCAATTCAAGACAGGATAAATACAATATTGTTAAATGTATGAATATTAAGGATGGCCTCGATAAGATCCAGGAGGAATGCCTTCTTAGATATGATGCGGTTGTTATCTGGGATATTCCCACACAGGATAGAAATAAGCTTTTAAAATTCCTGTATGCTCATTCAATCAGAGTGTATCTTATGCCCAAGATTACTGACGTCCTTGTAAAGGGCTCAGATCAGATGCATCTTTTTGATACACCGGTTCTGCTCCTTAGAGAGTATTATCTTAAGATTGAGCAGAGAGCAATAAAGCGCATGATAGATATTATCTGTTCTCTTATACTTATTATACTTTCATCACCGGTAATGCTTATCACTGCCATAATAATCAAGTTCTATGACGGCGGCCCGGTACTGTATAAGCAGATAAGATGCACCACCAATCAGAAGGAATTCAAGATCATGAAATTCCGCAGTATGAGAGTGGATGCTGAAAAAGACGGAGTTGCAAGACTTGCAACCAAGAACGATTCAAGAATCACACCTATAGGAAAGTTCATAAGAGCAGTCAGAATAGACGAACTTCCTCAGCTTTTTAACATTCTGAAAGGTGAGATGAGCTTCATCGGACCAAGACCTGAGAGACCGGAGATCATTGAACAGTACATGGAATCGATGCCGGAGTTTGCATTCAGAATGAAGGTTAAGGCAGGACTTGCAGGATATGCGCAGGTTTACGGAAAGTATAATACTACTCCTTACGATAAGCTTAAGCTTGACCTTGCCTATATCGAGAACTACTCAGTATGGCTTGATATAAAGCTTATGCTCCTTACACTTAAGATTTTGTTTACTCCCGATGCAACAGAGGGAATCGAAGAATCACAGATCACTGCCCTTAAGGACGACAGTGAAAAATGACTTCTTTCGGAGGC
The DNA here is from genome assembly GCA_024690485.1 of Butyrivibrio sp. GTDB lineage: Bacteria > Bacillota > Clostridia > Lachnospirales > Lachnospiraceae > Butyrivibrio. Next base: position 38,590 of record JAILPB010000010.1, read on the forward strand.
TATATGGCTAGAAAAAGGAAGAACTACGACAATGAAATACTTAATCTCAGAGCTTTTTATCTGAAGATTTTCGGAAAGCTTCCCCTTGTTTTGCTTGGGGCTATAATTGGAGGTGTCTTAGCGGGAGCTATTTATTTTCTTGCTACGAGCGTTTTTTCCGGAGGTATAAATTACAAGGCAGAGTCCACCATGTATATATACTTTGCCTATGATGAAAATTCAGGTACCATGGTAGACCATTACAATGCCTATACCTGGAATACGCTTATTCCTACAAACGATATCATAAATCCTATTATGGATAGGCTTAAGGATGAGGGATATTCTGAGGATGCAGGAAATATCACTAAGAGTGAAGTTATATCATCCATAAACTGTGATATACCTTCTGATGTGAGGGTAATGATCCTGTCTGTATCGAACAAAGACAAGGCTCTTACTGAGATGATCGCAAGAGCAGCTGAAAATACGCTGGTAGATTATGGAAGAAGCAATGATGCTTTCGAGCAGATAAAGATACTCAAGCAGGGAGAAGCAGCGCCTGAAACAGTATCTGACAGATTCCCTGTGGCAGTTATATTTGGTCTGGTACTTGGTTTTGTACTTACAGTACTTGGCTTGCTGGTGTTGGAAACCATGGATGACACCGTATTTGTTCCGGAAGATATCGAGAGACGTTATCACATTCCTGTAGTTGGATGTTTGACTAAGAAGGGATGCGAAGAACCTGCATTTTTCAGAAATGAGATGATAGCTTCAATGGGAAATATAGTTCAGAAGTACGACAACATTGCTGTATTTTCCGTTGATGATAAAGAAGGCGCCGAGGCTGCAACAGAGGGAGCTGACAGAATTAAGGAAGTTCTTGGAAGCACCTTTGACTTTGATAAGACAAAGCTCTATCCCATGGAGCTACCCCTTGTTAATCATGAGGTAGCAGGAAGGCTTAAGGATAAGCAGGGAGCCATCATACTGGTTAAAATGGGCAAGAGAAACGGCGCAATGACTGAGCACTTAAAGTCTATGCTTCAAAAACTTGGCTGCAACGCAGTTGGAATCGTAATGACAGATTGTGACATGAAGTTTTTAAGAAGATATCTTGGATTGTGATATGACCAGAATACAGATACTTGTTGCTTCGGTTTCAGATAAGCCTGAGGCACTTCCTGAAAAAATGAATATTCAGTCTGATGCTATAATCGTCAATCAGTGCAATAAGTACGATTACGAGGGTTCTCAGCATAACGTTAAGTCTGCAGGCGGAAACGTAGACGTACAGATTTTTAACTGTAATGAAAAGGGTGTCGGACTTTCAAGAAATATCGCTCTTTTAAGGTCAGATCATGAGATCGTTCAGTTTTGCGATGATGATATCGTTTTGGATGATGGCTATGCAAAGCTTATAGAGAAAGAGTTTGATGACCACCCTGAAGCAGATATGATTCTTTTTAATGTGAAGGCTCAGGATGGGAGAGTTACTTATCACAATACAGATTATAAGAGAGTAAGTTTTTTAAACTACGGAAGATATCCGGCTTATGCCATTGCTGCAAGAAGGGAAAAGCTATTCGAATCACGAGTTACATTTTCTCTTTTGTTTGGAGGCGGAGCAAAGTACAGTAACGGCGAAGACTCTCTGTTTTTAAAGGATTGTCTTAAAAGGAAAGTGAAAATCTACAGAACAAGCGTATCCATAGGTCATGAGGAGCCTGTAAGAGAATCCACCTGGTTTAAGGGATACAATGACAAGTTCTTTTATGACAGAGGAGTACTGTATAAGTATCTCTACGGATGCATGGCTCTTCCCATGAGCGTCAGATTTTTGCTTAAAAACAAGAATGACATGTGCAAAGATAAAGGATTCTCAGAATGTCTTAAGCTTATGAGACGTGGCATCAAAATGGCAGGTTATTGACCTGCCTTAAATAAGGAGATATATGGTTGTATATCTTACATTGACGGCGGTGGTACTGTGTCTTGCATTTTGGGTTAAGACCAAGGATGAAAGCATATACCTAAAGCCGAATGATGACAATTTAATATATCGTGGATATTCAAGGGTAGCTGTGAGGAACAAGGTTTTACTTATGGCTATTTTTGTACTGCTTACGGGAGTGTCCGCCCTTAGGATAAATGTTGGAAATGATTACGGCAATTATGTGGAGATAATGCACAGAGCTTACAGTAATGCCATAGTTCCCACGGAAGTAGGATTTAACGTACTTACAAGGATTATCTACAGATTATCCGGGTTTGAGAACTTTGTACTGGTATTTGCCATATTTGCTTTTTTTACCATGTTCTTTTTCATAAAGGCTATATATGAGCAGAGTGATGATTTTACATTGTCATTTGTTATGTTTATGCTCCTTTGCTATTACTTTCAGTCAATCAGCACTGTCAGATGGTACCTGGCTCTGGCAATAGCGCTTTATTCCATAAAGTATTGTCTGTTAAAGGATTATCCCAGATTTGTGCTTCTTATTCTCATCGGAGCACTTTTCCACAAGTCACTGCTTTTGGTTTTGGTGTTATATCCTTTTGTTCAGATCAAATGGCCAAAGTGGCTTCAGGGAGCTGTGGGAATCTTTTGTGTTTCCTGCCTGTTTCTTAAGGATTTATATCTGGATATAGCCATAAAGCTTTATCCTTCCTATGCAGATACGTCCTATCTTGCAGGGGGCACCAGTAAGACCAGTATAGCAAGATGTATCGGGGTTTTGATCCTTGCTCTTTTTATTTATAAGAGGAATGTACTAGAGGATAAACGTTCACGTTTTTATTTTAATTGCAACCTTATGGCTCTGATGATGTATGTGTTTGGATCATTTTTGCCTAATATTTCAAGAATTGCGTATTACTTTACTGTTACTCAGATTCTCTATGTGCCTATGATGATCGTAGGGTTACAGGGTAGCGGAGATGATAAGAAGATAAGGGCAGGGAAAATACTGACAATTCTTTTGATTGCCGGTTGCATAGGATATTTTGTTATGTATATGAGAGGCGCAGCTGCTGATGGAGTAAGGATTCTTCCTTATAAGTCCTTTTTGTTCCATGAAATGCCTGCGACCTTGTCAGAGAGAGGCTTTGGCTGATAGGTGAATGATATGAAAAGACCTTTTTTTACAATAATCGTGGTGTCTTATAATGCAGGAAAAGATCTTATAGATACCTTAGAGAGCATTAAGAAACAGACTTTTACTGACTATCGCATCCTTATTAAGGACGGCGGATCAACGGACGGCTCCCTTGAGAAGGCTGCTGATATGTTTGGCGTCACGATAGGAAAGGAAAAGACCGGAGACGTATGCGCTATAGTAAGGAAAAAGGATCTTGGAATCTATGATGCCATGAACGCGGCAGTTGAAATCCTTAAGGATAGAGCTGTCAGGGAATGCGGACTAGAAAATGGCACTGAAAATCTGCAGAAAAAGCTTATTGGAGATGGCTGTACTCCGGGGTTTATCTACTTTTTAAACTGCGGAGATGTTTTTTCCGGAAGCGACGTTTTATCAAAAGTCCATGAGAAAATTGAAGAAAACAGGGTCCGGAAGGGGACAACTCTTCCTACCATATATTACGGTGACATATTTGAGATGCAGACCAATCAGAGGGTGTCATCCATACCGAAGATAAATGATTTTGCCTGCTACAGGAATGTTCCTTCTCATCAGGCATGTTTCTATGATGAGAGACTTATGTACAGATATCCCTTTGATACCGTATGGAAGGTAAGGGCAGATTATGAGCATTTCCTTAGATGCTTTTATGTGGAAAAGGCTCAGACAGTATATATGAATATGCGCATTGCTGATTATGAGGGAGGCGGCTTTTCAGAGACAAGGGAGAACAGGAAAATATCTGAGACTGAGAGGCAGCAGATAATCCATTTGTATCTTAGCAGGAAAAAGATAAGGAAATTCGACCTTATAAGAGCGCTTACACTTGCAGGACTACGGACAAAGATTGCTCAGAATCCCAAGACGGCAGGTGTTTACAACAAGATAAAGAGCACTATATATAAAGCAAAAAATAAGAATGCGTGATAGATCATGAAAGTTTTGTGGGTATGTAATATTATGCTCCCTGCTTTTGCCAGGGCTAAGGGGTATCCCTGGTCAGACCGAGAGGGCTGGTTGTCAGGAGCCTATGAGAGGCTTATTAAGGCAGAGGGCAGACGGAAAATTGAACTTGGAATATGCTTTCCCTGCGGTGATATGGGTGATGCACCTATAGAGCTTGATGGGGTAAAGTTCTATACCTTTAATGAGGACTTAAATGCGCCGGAAGTTTATGATGAATCTCTTGAAGGCAGGTTTAAGGATATAATTGAGGATTTTGGGCCGGATATATTGCATGTATTTGGTACGGAATTTCCTCATAATCTTGCGGCCATTAAGGCTTTTAATAAGCCGGAGGCTACGCTTCTTGGAATTCAGGGACTTTGCAGCGAGATAGCAAAGGTCTATATGGCAAATATCCCTGAGGATGTGCAAAGTGAAACTACTTTCCGTGACAGATATAAGAATGACAGCTTAAAACAGCAGCAGGAAAAATATTTCCTTCGTGGAAAGAATGAAATAGAAGCCATAAAGCTTGCAGGACATATTACCGGAAGAACTGATTTTGACAAGAGGGTAACGGGAGAAATCAACCCTTTTGCAACTTACCATAAAATGAATGAGACCATGAGAGGAATTTTCTATGATGGCTCATGGAGAAGCGTAAATACAGTAAAGCACAGCATCTTTTTATCCCAGGGTGATTACCCTCTAAAGGGGATGCATTTTGTGCTGGAAGCTATGCCGCAGGTACTTAAAGAGTTCCCTGATACAAAGCTGTATGTTGCTGGAAACAGCATTATAGGCAGGATAAAGAGAAAAACGGTAACTGTTCCTGATGAGCAGAAAAATGCTTCAGGAAAGAGTAAATATCCGCTTGCCATAAGGATTTCAGCCTACGGAAGGTATCTAAGAAGACTTATCAGACGAAATCATCTTGGTTCAAAGGTTGTTATGCTGGGAAAACTTTCCGGAGAGCAGATGAAGGAACAGCTTTTAAAGAGTAACGTGTTTATCTGTCCTTCAATCCTGGAAAACTCACCAAATACCATGGCGGAGGCCATGCTCCTTGGAGTTCCGGTGGTCGTATCAGATGCCGGAGGGATAACCAGTATGCTCGATGCAGATGTGGATGGCCTTGTTTTTAAGGCGGGAGATGTGGATGGTCTTGCAAAGGCAATCATTCAGATTTTCAGAGAGCCTGTAATAGCTGCAGTTTACGGGGATAATGCAAGAAAACATGCCCATATCATTCATGACGGAAAGACAAATTACGAGAGACTGTTAGAGATTTATTCAGAGATTTATACAAGTATTTGACTTAGTGCAAGGTATAGTGCGTATGAGAATAACCTTTGTATCCAACTATATAAATCATCATCAGATACCCTTTTGTAATGAGATGTACAAAAGGCTTTACGACAATTTCTCATTTGTAGAGACCATGCCCATGGAGGAATCCAGAAAGAGTATGGGCTGGGAAGAGGAGGATTTGTCATACGTTCACAGGATATATGAGGATGAGCCTTTGTGCGCAGAGCTTATTAAAAACTGTGACGTGCTGATCCTGGGATGGATAGGTGATGACAGGGAAAGCACAGCTTATAAGTTGACCATGGAAAGGCTCCTTTCCGGAAAGCCGGTAATAAGGATAAGTGAGAGAATCTACCGTGAAGGCAGATGGAAGATGATCTCCCCTAAGGGGCTTATTTCTAAGTGGAGAGAGCATATTCGTTTTAGAAATAATCCGGTATATATGCTCTGCGCGGGAGCTTATGTCTCAGGGGATTTTAAGGCAATAGGTGCTTATCCACATAAGATGTATAAGTGGGGATATTTTCCACCCCTTAGAAGATATGAAGAAATAGAGCTTTCATCCATGATGTATCAGGATGGAGAGCCTCTTCAGATATGCTATGCCGGAAGACTGATTAAATTAAAGCATCCCGAACTGGTGATAGAGGCAGCAGCCTACCTCAAGGAAAAGGATGTGGATTTCCATGTGCATATGGTGGGCGATGGGAATTTAAAGAGCATTCTTGAAGATGAGATAGAGAAAAGGGGTCTTGCTGAATATGTCACAATGTATGGCTCCATGGAACCTGACAGAGTAAGGGATATCATGGAAAAGAGCCATGTTTTCATATTTGGAAGTAATTATCTGGAAGGATGGGGAGCTGTTGTAAATGAAGCCATGAACAGCGCCTGTGCGGTGATCGCATCAAATGAAGCGGGCTGTGTTCCATATCTTATAAGTGATGGAGAAAATGGGGATACATTCCCTGATTGCAGCAGTAAGAAGCTAAACAGAAAGCTCTACAGACTGGCTAAAGACCCTGACAGAATCAGAAGATACCAGAGAGAAGCCTATGATACTATAGAAAGCCTCTGGAATGCTGAAGTTGCGGCTGATAGATGTATAAGGCTTAGCGAGAACCTGGTTCTTGGCAGGAAATCAAGTGAGGAATCAGAATATATCCCTGATCTTGAGGGGCCTCTTAGCATAGCAGAAATACTTAAGCCAGCAGGTTTTATCAGAAGCCTTCGGGAGGATAACCACCTGGAGTAAGTGTTCTTTATGGTTATGGCCTTAAAGTCGCATCTGGTGTGGCTTTGTCAGAATGATATTTTTTGAGGTATGTAATTGACAGATAAAATGATAAAGATAAGTGTGATTATCCCGGCTTACAATGTGGATAACTTAATAAAAAAGTGCATAACTTCCCTGTGCGAACAGACTTATCCCAAGGATTTTTTGGAAATCATCGTTGTTGATGACGGTTCGACGGATAAAAC
>JAILPB010000019.1 GCA_024690485.1 Butyrivibrio sp.
AGCTGTTTTCACGTCGTATTTAATATCAAGTCCATTCAAAACATTCCACAATTTTCTCATTCACTTTACCTCCATAACACAAATGGTATAAATGTCCCGTAAAATTAAACATCATGTTTCTGTAAAATGAATGTAAAAAAGCCTGCAGGCATCAGAACTAAAATTCTAACACCCACAGGCATAATACTATCCACTATTCTTTTTATTAGAATGAGCGCAACACTCTTTATATCATCTGAAAATGTTTCAAAGCCTCTTCAATCGCTTTTACATTGATATGATGCTTAGCCTCATGAAGTTTGGACAATAAACATACCGTTTCAAAAACAGCACCACCAGAATAACATAACTAAATTCCGGCGATGCTGAAAATTCTTAACTCTCGTAAGTAAGGATTGCTTCTATCTCACCTGTGATCTCATATGCGCCGCTACCTGCAGGGATAAAATAGCTGTCACCCTTCTTATATGAAAACTCGTCGCTTCCGCACTTGATCTTTCCCTGTCCCTCAAGAACAAGAACATGTAGGAAGGAATCATCTTCTACCGTTCCTGAAATCTTATCTGTAACCTTTCCTGTAAGATTAACCTTATCAACAGTAAAGTACTTGCAGATTCCGATGTGAGGCTCGGGGCTTGGTACCTTCTTAGCAGGAGCAAGAGTTGTTACTTCAAGAGCCTTCTCAACGTGAAGTTCTCTTAAGTTGCCGTCCTTATCTCTTCTTCCGTAGTCGAAAACTCTGTAGGTTACGTTAGAGTTCTGCTGAATCTCAGCAAGAAGGATTCCTGCGCCGATTGCGTGAAGGGTACCGGACTCGATAAATACGATATCTCCCTTCTTAACAGGATAAGGATGAAGCACCTCGGTTAGAGTCTCATCCTCAATACGTCTTGCAAACTCTTCTTTAGAGATCTCATGATCAAAACCGTAGTACAAAAAAGCGCCCTCTTCAGCATCGATTATGTACCACATCTCAGTTTTTCCGTACTGATTCTCATATTTCAAAGCGTACTCATCTGAGGGATGAACCTGCAGTGAGAGATCGCTTTTTGCATCGATGAACTTAATTAAGATAGGGAAATCCTCGAATTTCTCGCACTTTGTTCCAAGTACCTTTTTACCACATGCTTCGATATACTCGGGAAGTGTCTTTCCTGAAAACTCACCGTTTTCAATAACTGACTCGCTTCCGGGATAACAGGATAATTCCCAGCTCTCAGCTGCGATATCGCCGCTTGCCTTTTTGCCATACTCGTCAATAAGGCGTCTTCCGCCCCAAAGATTATCTTTTACAGGTGCTGTTAACTTTAAAATAGACATTTTTCATAACTCTCCGTTTAATTCTTATTTTTTCATTTCCCACTCATGATTCTTGTAAGTGTGGACCACAAACCTTCTGCCACTTCCCGCCTGGCCTGCACAGGTTGACAGTGTAAGGAGCGCGGGCCTTTCTTCTAAAGAAAGCCCTTCCGGAAAATCCACCATGGTGCTTCTCTTTATATAGGAAATGTAATCATCATATTCATCATCGCTTGTTACTTCTGTGTAGCTGTATGAATCTGCAGCAGTAGTATAATACGCGAAAATATTATATTCAATCACTTTATCCCTTGTATAAATGTAAATGTGCGGATTGTCCGCAATAAGGTCCTCTCCGCCTTTTTTATAAATAGCCTTGAGGGAACCAAACATTGAACCGTTTTTCATATTATGGCCAAATATCATGTCGCTGGGGCCGCTAAAATCCTCGTGACTTAGGACATCCATGAAAATGCAACCTGCCTTGTTATGAACTCCCTCAAAGGTAAGATAAAGATACTGATCTATACTCTGCTCCTTTACTACAGGGTAGCTTACGTCAACTGCAGGAAAATACAGCCATGCAATGAAATCACTGTTGACTTCCCGAAGCTCATCAAAATCCACCTGAAGGTCGGGATAACTGGTCTCCCTATCCTCATCGTCAAGGCCTATACTTGCATCACCCTTTACATAGGTCTCTCTGATCTCATCATACTCTTCTTCAGAAATATGATACTCCTCCTGATCCTTGCAGATCATCACAGTCTCATAAACAACCACACCCAAAAGGATAAGGATCACGATTCCCTTTATAAACCAAAGTATGCCTTTTTCTTTCTTTTTCTCCATAAAGACCCCTCAAAATAAGATTTTTGACCATACTATTTTACAGTATTTTTTCTTATATGGCACCTACTAAAGACCTCTTTTTATTGCAAGCTCACCAAACTTTTCTTTTAGGTAATTCTCCATATCATCGAGTTTCTTTTTCTTCTCGCTGTTTTCTTTTTCTATCCTTACCTGCTCTTTTCCGGTGCTTACCCAATCAAAAAGTGTTCCCTGCCGGTACTCACCGTTATCAAGATGATCCGCACCAACTCCCACAAGCCTTATATGGATATCTTCTTCAAAAAGGCCATCCTCACCTGTAAGGAGATTCCCCAGTAAGAGCATGGCATTTTCATAAATAGCATCCGCGTCATTAGTAGAATCCGCTATTTTCATCTGCCTGGAATACCTCTTAAAATCCGAGGTCTTAACCGACACATTTATTGTACCACCAAAAACTCCGTCTCTCTTCATCCTGCGGGATACGCTCTCTGAAAGCTTCCTCACAACAGGAGGCATATCCGAATCGTAATTTGCCGAAGTTATATCGCTTGATGTAGTTGTCTCATTGGAATAACTCTTGGCATCCTCCCTCTGGGCGTGCACTTCATCGGAGCCATAACCCCTTGAGCTGTATGCGATATATTCTCCCGTCCTATCTCCAAGCTGCGCCATTAGAAGGTCAGGATCATAATCCGCCGCATCTCCTATTGTCCTTATGCCGATGCTTCTTAGTCTCTCGGAAGTCCTTTTTCCACAACCAAAGAGATCCCCTATATCAAGTGGCCACATCTTCTCCTCTATTTCATCAGGAAAAAGTGTATGAGATCTGTCGGGCTTTGTAAAATCGCTTGCCATTTTTGCCAGTAGCTTATTTTCGGATATTCCAACGTTTACAGTAAATCCCAGCCTGTTTCGAATTTCATACCTTATTGCTGCCGCGATATTTAAAGGGAATCCTGCCTTTAGCTCATCCTCTATAGTTTTATTTTGTTCCTCATAAAAAGAGAACCAGGGATAGTCATCTATAGCTTTCAAATGAGCAGAAACATCTATCTTAGAAAGAGCTGTAACATCAAGAAAAGCTTCATCTATGGAAACCTGCTCAATGACCTCCGAATAACTCCTAAGTATATCTATAAAAGCATGGGAATAGGTCCTGTAGGTATTAAAGTCAGAAGAAACCACCACAAGCTTTGGGCATTTTGAAAGAGCACTATTTATGGGCTCTGCGGTCTGTATCCCGTATTTTTTAGCAGGAATGGATTTTGCTGTAACTATGCCGTGCCTTGTCTTGACATCACCTCCAACAACTGAAGGAATAGTCCTTAGGTCAACTGCATTTGGATCCTCAGATAGTCTTTTCACAGCACTCCATGACAGAAAGGCAGAATTTACATCAATATGGAAAATCGTTCTGTTCATATCTGCCTCCTTGAATAGATGCTTGTACATCGTCACTTAAATAACTGGACCAAATTCTTGTCTGCCACTTCATTATACAACTCGAACAGATATTCGAAAAGAGTCTTTTACCAAAATCCTCCTATAAAGGAAAAAGCTGCCCCACAAATGTGAGGCAGCCGGCAAAAGTAAGTTAATCACTTATTATGCTACTGAGCGCTTAGCTACATAGCCTTTATTTTTGTTTGGATCAGGACGGCAAAGCAGATAAAGAGTAATTGCAAGTACTCCCAGGGCTACTGCGGTCCAAACTGTAAATCCGTTTCCTGTAAAGAACATTGTAAACTGATAGATCATAAGAGCTGCACAGTAAGCAAATACATTCTGGAAAAGAATTGTCTGCCAGAACCATTTTCTGTTGTTAAGCTCTTTTGCCTGTGTACCAACTGCTGCAAGACAAGGACTTGCCATCATGTTGAATACAAGGAATGAGAATGCTGCCGCTGCTGAAGGAATCCAAGCACTAACAGCTGTTGCAGCCTGGCCAAGAGCATCTGCGTCCTCTCCTGCTGCAGCTTCAGCAACTTCTTCTCCAAGGTTTGCAAGGATTGACATTGTTGAAACGACATTTTCCTTAGCAACAAGGCCTGAGATTGTTGAAGCAACGCCCTGCCAGTTACCAAATCCAAGTGGAACAAAGAGCCATGCAAAAAGTCCACCGATACCGGCCATAAGTGAATCAGCTGCATCTACAAGTCCGAAGGATCCATCTGCAAAGCCAAAGCTTGCAAGGAACCACATTGCTGCTGATGCAAGGAAGATGATTGTTCCTGCTCTTACGATATAAGCAATTACTCTCTCCCAAACGTGGAGAATAACTGTCTTAACCTGCGGGAAGTGATATGCAGGAAGCTCCATTACGAAAGGAGCGGGATCACCTGAGAATGACTTAAACTTCTTAAGGATGATACCTGCAATAAGAACGCCTGCAAGAGCGATAAAATACATAGCAGGAGCGATCCACCACTGGCCACCGATAACTGCTGAAATAAGAGCAATGATAGGAAGCTTAGCTCCGCAAGGAACAAAGGTTGTTGTCATGATAGTGATACGACGATCGTTATCATTCTCAATTGTTCTTGATGCCTGGATACCGGGGATTCCGCAGCCTGATGAAACAAGCATAGGAATGAAGGATTTTCCGGAAAGACCAAAGCTTCTGAAAATTCTATCCATTACGAAAGCGATACGAGCCATGTATCCGCAGTCCTCAAGAATTGACAGGCAAAGGAATACGCATGCCATCTGAGGTACGAATCCAAGAACAGCTCCGACACCGCCAAGGATACCATCTACAACAAGGCTTGTGATAACTTCACTTACACCTGCAGCTTCAAGTGCAGACTGGGCACCGCCCTGAATCCACTCACCAAACAATACATCGTTTACCCAATCGGTTCCCATGGTTCCGATTGTTGAGATTGAAAACCAGTAAACAAATGCCATTACAAGGAAGAAAATAGGAAGAGCAAGGAATCTGTTTGTTACGATTCTGTCCACCTTATCGGAAGGTGTTAATGTTCTTGCTGTCTTCTTAACTGTATTCTTAACTACTTTTACGATGTAATCATAGCGAGCATTGGTGATAACTGCTTCGATATCATCATCTTCTTCGTTCTCAAGTACTTCGCGAATCTTAGAAATCTCATTTCTCTGATCTGAGATGAGCTTAAGAGAATTAAGTACCTTATCATCATTTTCCAGAGCCTTAACAGCGTACCATCTGCGCATTCCCTCAGGACAAGCATCAGCAGGGATGACCTTATCTACTGCAGCTACAGCTGCTTCGATATTATCTGAAAACTTAACTGCAAGAGGTGTGCTATCCTTCTTTGTAAGAGCGATAGCTTTATCAATAAGAGCTTCTATACCATCTCCCTTAAGAGCAGATGTCTCGATAACATCGCATCCAAGTTCTGATGCAAGCTTCTTTGTGTCAATCCTGTCACCTGTCTTCTTAACAACATCAATCATGTTAAGAGCTACAACAACAGGGATTCCAAGTTCAAGAATCTGTGTTGTAAGATACAGGTTTCTCTCAATGTTTGTACCGTCTACGAGGTTGATGATTGCCTCAGGCTTCTCTTTAGTTAGATAGTCACGGCTAACAACTTCCTCCAAAGTATAAGGTGATAAGGAATAAATACCGGGAAGGTCTGTAACAACTACGTCCTTATGTCCCTTAAGACGTCCTTCCTTCTTTTCTACTGTAACACCGGGCCAGTTACCAACATACTGGTTTGCTCCTGTAAGTGCATTAAAAAGTGTTGTCTTACCGCAGTTTGGGTTGCCGGCAAGGGCTATTCTTACTGCCATTTTTTCATTCTCCTTCTATTTTTCTTATGCAATCTCAATAATTTCTGCATCACCCTTACGAAGAGTGAGCTCATATCCGCGAACAGTGATTTCTACAGGATCTCCTAAAGGTGCAACCTTTCTGATATAAAGTTCACTTCCTTTAGTGATTCCCATATCCATTACTCTGCGCTTAAGCGCACCGTCTACGGCAACGAGCTTTCTTACAGTAACAGTCTCGCCGACCTTAGCGTCTCTAAGTGTTCTCATACAGGCATATTCCTCCTAAATCTAATTTGCTAAAGACATAAGTTTCAGTAGTACTTATGAAACCATTATCTTTTTTGCCATATCTGTGTTTATTGCTACTCTGGCATCTCTGACCTTGACGATCATGTTGCCATCAATTTCATTAACTACGGTTACATCAGCACCATCAGTAAAGCCAAGATTGTTTAAGAATCTCTTTGTATCCTCACGTCCTCCGACTCTTTCCACACGTACTGTTTCTCCTGTTTTTATCATCGTAAGTGGCATCAAAGACGCTCCTTTCCGCTATTTTGTAAGTTTTAGCTAACAAAATCATGTGTTTTCAATCGTGCACAATCAGTTATATAGCTTATTTCCGTGTTACACACTGCTAACATCCTTTTGCGATTACATTATGCTATTTTTGAGAATGATTGTCAATATCTATTTATGATATAGGAGAAAAAGGTAAAACTGCGATTATGCTCGCATAAATCGCAGTTTTAATTTTTGATCCGAACAAAGATGAAAAAGAAGTAATTTGCGAAGCAAATTTACGGATTTCGAATCTTTGTAGAATTGCGAGAATGGCGAAGCCATGTAGCAATTCGTATATCATAATAGCCTACAGGGAAACACATCTTAAATCTTTGTAGAATTGCGAGAGTTTCGAAGAAACGGAGCAATTCGTATATCATAAATAGTAAACCATTCATTATCCGAACAAAGATGCGGAAAAAAACAGCCGGCACCTTCGTACCGACTGTTTCTACTTTTTTACATTAT
>JAILPB010000051.1 GCA_024690485.1 Butyrivibrio sp.
GAGGGCGGAAAAGAATATCTTGTTTCCCTTGGAATTCCGGAAGACAGAATAATCGTTGAAGGTCTTTCTGCTGACACGGTTCAGAACATAGAAAATGCCTATGCTCTTATTCAGGAAGATATTGAAGAAAAGGCAGCTAAAGGAGATACCATTGCAGCAGAAAAGTCAGAAAATCCCGCCGGAGTAAGAATCGGAGTTGTCACCAACGGATTCCATGTGTTTAGAGGAGTTCATATTGCAAAGCATGTGACAGGCTATGAGGCATGCGGAATTGCAGCTTTTATGCAGCTTAGATTTTTGCCAAATAACCTTGTCAGAGAGTCCCTTGGAATAATAAGAGATCTTCTTAAGGGCGACCTTTTATAAGGCTATTTTTCCGGGCTATAAAAGTGCGTGAATGTTTGCTTTTTAGCGGCCTATCTAGTAATATTGAAATGTCGGTTTGTTTAAATAAAAGCATTTATAAGTCACGGATATACTGCTTTGTGTGACTATAAAATATTTGGAAATGATTTTTGGGGAGGATTAGTATGGCAGAGCTTGTAAGAGTTGCTCTTGATGCAATGGGCGGAGATAATGCACCGTATGAAATCGTGAAGGGTGCCATGGAAGCCCTTAATGAATCAGACAGACTTAAGATTTTTCTTGTAGGAAAGGAAGACATTGTTAAGGCTGAGCTTTCAAAATACACCTACGATCCTGAGAGGGTTGAAGTTGTAAATGCTGATGAAGTTATTGAAATGGCTGAGCCACCGGTCCTTGCTATCAGGAAGAAGAGAGAATCTTCTATAGTAAAAGCAATGTACCTTGTTAAGCACGGTGAGTGTGATGCTTATGTTTCAGCCGGAAGCACAGGTGCTACACTTGTTGGCGGACAGCTTATTGTAGGCAGGATCAAGGGAGTTGAGAGAGCTCCTCTTGCACCCCTTATTCCCACAGAGAACGGAGTATCTCTTCTTATCGACTGCGGAGCTAACGTGGATGCAAGACCTTCACATCTTGTTCAGTTTGCAAGAATGGGTTCTGTATACATGGAGAATGTATACGGTGTAAAGAACCCGAGAGTCGGAATCGTAAATATCGGTGCGGAAGAAGAAAAGGGTAATGCCCTTGTAAAGGAAACCTTCCCTATGCTTAAGAATTGTCCGGATATCAATTTTATCGGATCCGTTGAAGCAAGGGACATTCCAAGCGGTGTCTGCGACGTAATTGTCTGCGAGGCTTTCACGGGAAATGTAATCCTTAAGATGTATGAGGGCGTAGCAAAAACTCTTCTTAAGGTAGTTAAGAAGGGACTTATGAGTAATCTTAAGGCTAAGATCGGCGGACTTCTCATAAAGTCTACACTGAAGGATGTTCTTAAGGACTATGATACAGAGCAGTACGGCGGAGCTCCCATGCTGGGACTTCAGGGCCTTGTTGTTAAAACCCACGGCAGTGCCAAGGCTGTAGAAGTTAAAAACAGTATCCTGCAGTGTGTAACTTTTACAGAGCAGAATATTGCTGAAAAAATCAAGGCTGCGGTTGTTGATTCCCAGGTTGATGCAGGCTAAAAAAAATACTTGTACAGCGCCTTAAAAGGTATTATATTTTTTAACACAGAGAGTCTTCTCTGTAATTTTGGATAAAAGGATTGGAGAACTTATGGAATTCGAAAAGATGAAAGAAGTCATCGCAAATGTACTTAACGTCGATGAGAACGAGATCACACTTGAATCTACATTTACAGATGACCTTGGGGCTGATTCACTTGATGTTTTTCAGATCATCATGGGTATTGAAGATGAGTTTGATGTAAAAATCGACACCGAGCTCGCTGAAAAAATCACTACAGTTGGTGAAGCAGTAGAACTTCTCAAGAAAGCAAGAAGAGAAGCATAATATCTGATTTTACGAAAAAATAAGTGATATGGAGTAGAGCTTATATGATTTGCGCTGCACCATATCATTTTTATTTAGGAGATATTGGTATGATTGGACAAGAAGAAATTACTGAGTTACAGAACACTATTGGTTATACATTTAAGGATGAGAGTCTGCTTGTCAGAGCTCTTACACATAGCTCCTTTGCCAATGAGCAAAAGATTAATAAGCGCGGAGACTATGAGAGACTGGAGTTTTTAGGAGATGCTGTACTTGAGCTGGTTTCCAGTCATTATCTTTATAATAAATACCCTGATAAAAAAGAGGGTGAGATGACAAAAATGAGAGCTGCCATGGTTTGTGAGCCTGCGCTTGCTTATTGCGCTCAGGAGATTCATCTTGAAAAGTACATTATTCTTGGAAAAGGTGAGGAAGCAACCGGCGGACGATACAGAGAATCAATTATTTCCGATGTCATGGAAGCTATTATCGGTGCTATTTATTTAGATAGTGGAATAGAGGCTGCCAGAGCACATATTGAGAAGTATATACTCAGTAATCCTGAGGAGAAGCAGATTTTCTATGATAGTAAGTCTGTACTTCAGGAAATGGTCCAGAAGGACAACACCGCAGA
The DNA here is from genome assembly GCA_024690485.1 of Butyrivibrio sp. Taxonomy (GTDB): domain Bacteria; phylum Bacillota; class Clostridia; order Lachnospirales; family Lachnospiraceae; genus Butyrivibrio. The sequence continues at coordinate 2,498 of JAILPB010000051.1, forward strand.
GATCAGATATGAAATTTGTGGCGAAAGTGGACCCGAACATGATAAAATATTCGAGTCTTGTGTTTACATCGGAGACAAAAAAATGGGAGAGGGGTCAGGTAGAACCAAAAAGGCAGCGGAACAGAAGGCTGCTTATCAGGCTATCCTGGTATTGAAAAAGAAGTAAAATGTATTTAAAAAGCATAGAAATTCACGGCTTTAAGTCGTTTGCTAACAAGATAAAGCTGGAGTTCCATAACGGAATATCCGGCATTGTGGGACCTAACGGTTCCGGTAAGAGTAATGTCGCAGATGCTGTAAGATGGGTTCTCGGTGAACAGCGTATCAAGCAGCTCCGCGGCGGTACCATGCAGGACGTAATCTTTGCAGGAACGGAGCTGAGAAAACCTCTCGGTTACGCTTATGTCGCTATAACGCTTGATAATTCAGATCATGCACTTCCTATCGAATATGATGAAGTAACTGTCTCCAGACGTCTTTATCGCTCAGGAGAGAGTGAATATATGATTAATGGCAATGCCTGCAGGCTCAAGGATGTAAATGAGCTCTTTTTTGATACAGGTATTGGTAAAGAGGGTTACTCTATCATCGGACAGGGACAGATCGATCAGATCTTGTCCAGTAAGCCTGAGGATAGGCGTAATCTTTTTGACGAGGCTGCAGGTATCGTTAAGTTCAAGTCGAGAAAAGATGCCGCTATCAAGAAACTTGAGGCGGAGAAACAGAACCTTGTTCGTGTAAACGACATCCTTTCTGAACTTGAAAAACAGGTTGAACCCTTAGAGAAGCAGTCAGAGGTTGCAAAGGTTTACTTAAAGCACAAGGAAGAGTTAAAGACCCTTGATGTAAATATGTTTCTTTTGGAGAACGGCTCTCAGAAGGATGCACTGCAGGAGTCTGAGAAGAATCTGGAAATCGCAACCAGGCAGCTGCAGGAAGCAACTGAAAAGTACGAGGATACCAAGGCTCAGTATGAGCAGATCCAGGAAGAGTTGGAAACTCTTGATAAAGAGATTGAAGAAGCAAGAGCAAAGATCACTGATACTTCAATTAAGAGAGAAAAACTTGAAGGCCAGATCGGTATCATGAACGAGCAGATCCGCTCAGCCTCGAGTGATGCTGATCATTTCGAGAAGAGAAAAAAAGACGAAGAAGAAAAAATAGCAGAGAAGCAGAAGGAAAAAGAAAAGGTTCTTGCTGAAAAGAGCGTAATTGATAAGGAACTTGAATCCCTTACTGCAGACAGAGCAGAGGCAAGAAAGAAACTCGACGGAATCCTTACTGAGATAAACGGCATAAATGAAGAGATTGAAAGCTGTAAGGCAAAGATAATCGAGACCTTGTCAGAGCGATCAACAATTAAGTCAAAGCTCAGTTCTCTTGAGACAAGACAGGAGCAGATCAATATCCGCAAGGCAGAGCTTACAGGAAAGCTTGTAAAGGCAAGATCCGATGAGTCGGCCCAGGAAGAGATCATTAAAAATCTTCAGGCAGAGTTTGATCAGATTACTGATGAGATAAGGACCATGAATCAGAAGCAGAAGGATGCGGAGAATGAACTTTCCGGAATCAGAGATAAGCTTTCTGCAAAAGATGCTAAGCTTCGTGATGCTCAGAATCTTTATCATCAGGAAAAATCAAAGCTTGATGCCCTTTCAAATCTTACCGAGAGATACGAAGGCTATGGCGGAAGTGTAAAGAAGGTCATGGAGCGAAAGGATGATACTCCTGGAATCATCGGTGTCGTAGCGGATATCATCAAGACCGAGCCTAAGTATGAGACAGCTATAGAGATCGCTCTTGGCGGTAATATTCAGAACATCGTAACTGACGATGAAGAGACCGCTAAGGAGATGATCGAGTTCTTGAAGAAGTCCAAGGCAGGACGTGCAACCTTCCTTCCTCTTACAAGTATAAGAGACCCTCAGGAATTTAAGGCTCAGGAAGCTTTGTCTGAGAAGGGTGTTCTTGGTATGGCGGATGAACTTGTAGACACTGATGAGAAGTATAGAAGCGTTGCAAAAGCCATGCTTGGAAGAATCGTTGTTGTAGATACTGTAGATAACGCGGTTCTTATTGCAAGAAAGTATAAGTACACCATCAGAATGGTTACTCTTGAAGGAGAACTTCTTGTTCCCGGAGGTGCCATAAGTGGTGGTACATTTAGAAATAATTCCAACCTCCTTGGAAGACGAAGAGAGATGGATGATCTGGAGAAGAAGATCAAGAAGTGTAAGGATGACATTGCTCTTTTCCAGAAAGAAATAGATGATACCAAGAAGAGAAGAAATGAACTGAGAGTCCTTGTTGAGGAACTTCGCCTTGCTCTTCAGACAAAGTTTATCGAGCAGAATACTGCAAGAATAAACGTTGAAAATGAGAAAGAAAGACAGGCTCAGCAGAAGGGAGATTATACTGACCTTAAGGCAGAGAGTGAGTCAATCGAAGAGCAGATTCTTGAGATAAAGAACGAGAAGCAGGAAGCTGAAGAAGCTCTTAAGCTTTCAGAGCAGACTGAGAAAGAGCAGACGGAGAAGGTTGCAGAATATCAGGCTAAACTTGAAGGCCTTCACAGCACTGAGGAATCAGAGTCCGAGAATGTTTCTGCCTGGGATATTCAGTACGAGAAAATCCTTCAGAAGGCTTCATTTGAACAGCAGAACGTTGATCGTATAGATGGCGAGATCAAGCTTGAACAGGAAGCTCTCGATGAAATCCTTGAGCATATTAAGGAAAACAGCGAGCTTCTTGAGCAGAAAAAGAAAGACATTGAAGAGATCAAGCTTACAATCGAGACTTCAATGGATATTCAGACTGACGTTAATAAGGAACTTGAAGGAAAGAGAGAGCGCAAGGAAGAACTTACTGCTTCTCAGAAGAATTTCTTTAAGCAGACTGAGGAACTTAATCACACAATAAATGGTCTTGATAAGGAAACTACAAGACTTGGTGCAAGATGTGAGAGAATAAGAGAGTCCATAGAAACTCAGATCAATTACATGTGGGATGAGTATGAGATAACTCTTACAGATGCAGCTTCTCTTCGTGATGAGACCATGACGGATATGTCTGCCATGAAGAAGCAGATCAATACTTTAAAGGATGCCATAAGAAAGCTTGGGGATGTTAACGTAAACGCCATTGAGGACTACAGAGTACTTATGGAGAGATATACCTTCCTTAAGACTCAGCATGATGATCTTGTTGAAGCAGAGAAACAGCTTAGAGAGATCATCACAGAGCTTGATGAGTCCATGAGAAAGCAGTTCATGGAAGAGTTCTCCAAGATTCAGACTGAGTTTGACAAGGTATTCAAAGAGATGTTTGGCGGTGGAAAGGGAACCCTTGAACTTGTAGAAGATGAGGATATCCTTGAAGCCGGAATCAGAATCAACGCACAGCCTCCGGGAAAGAAGCTTGTTAACATGATGCAGCTTTCCGGTGGTGAGAAGGCTCTTGCAGCAATTGCTCTTTTGTTTGCAATTCAGAATCTTAAGCCTTCACCCTTTTGTCTCCTTGATGAGATTGAGGCTGCGCTTGATGAAAATAACGTTGTACGTTTTGCCCACTACCTGCATAAACTTAAGTCTACTCAGTTTATTGTAATCACACATAGACGTGGTACAATGGAAAGTGCTGACAGACTCTACGGTATTACCATGCAGGAGAAGGGTGTATCTACTCTTGTTAGTGTTAATTTGATTGATAAGGAGCTTACGAATTAATGGCAGGCGGATTTTTTGCAAAACTCCAGGAGGGGCTTACAAAAACTAAAGATGGTGTTGTAAAGGGAATTAACAACGTACTTAGTAATTTTACCAGCGTTGATGAGGAGTTTTATGAGGAACTCGAAGAGACTCTCATTATGGGGGACATTGGAATCAATGCTACCAGCCGGATTATGGACAAACTTCGTGAGCAGGTAAGAGATAACCATATTACAGACACCGAGCAGTGCAGAACTCTTCTTATAGACAATATTAGAGAGCAGATGAAAACTGATGAGAATGCATATGATTTTGAAAATGAAAAGACTGTAATCTTTGTTATCGGTGTTAATGGTGTAGGTAAGACCACATCTGTAGGTAAGCTTGCTGCACACTTTAGAAAAAAGGGCAAGAAGGTTCTGGTTGCAGCTGCAGATACTTATAGAGCAGGTGCTACAGAGCAGCTTCGCGAATGGACAGAGAGAGCAGAGGTTCCGCTTATTGCCGGAAGAGATGGAGCAGATCCCGCAAGTGTTATTTATGATGCTGTGAACGCATTTAAATCAAGGGACTGCGATATTCTTATGATAGATACTGCTGGAAGACTTCATAATAAGAAGAATCTTATGGAAGAGCTTTCCAAGATGAACAGGATCATTGGTAAGGAACTTGGAGGAATAAAGAGAGAGAACTTCATTGTACTTGATGGTACTACAGGACAGAATGCAATTGCTCAGGCGAGAGAATTCGGTGAAGTTGCTGATCTTACAGGCATTGTTCTTACAAAGCTTGATGGAACAGCAAAGGGAGGTATCGCTGTAGCGATAGTTTCAGAGCTCAATATTCCTGTTAAGTATATTGGCGTCGGAGAAGGTCTAGAGGATCTTGAGAGATTTAATTCCGACCAGTTTGTTGATGCACTTTTCTCATGAGGAGATTATGAGTCTTAGATAAAGAATATGCGGAGGAGTAACAAAATGGTGCAGCTTGAGAGTTTGACGCTTCCTGCTTTTGAGGAAGCTTACGAAGATGTAAAGAAAGTAACACTTGAGACAAAGCTTATTTACAGTGATTATTGGAGCAATACCACAGGAAATAAGGTTTATTTAAAGCCTGAGAATCTTCAGAGAACAGGCGCGTACAAGGTTAGAGGAGCTTACTATAAGATTTCCACTCTTTCAGACGAGGAGAGAGCAAAGGGACTCATTACAGCTTCTGCAGGAAACCATGCTCAGGGCGTTGCTTATGCGGCAAAGAGTTATGGAGTTAAGGCAACAATTGTGATGCCTACATCCACACCTCTTATCAAGGTTAATCGTACAAAGGCTCTCGGGGCTGAGGTTATTCTTCATGGCGATGTATATGATGAAGCCTGCGAGCATGCTTTAGAGCTTGCAAAAGAAAAGGGCTATACTTTCGTTCATCCCTTTGATGACCTTGACGTTGCAACAGGTCAGGGAACAATCGCAATGGAGATCATCAAGGAGCTTCCTACAGTAGATATGATCCTTGTTCCTATCGGAGGAGGCGGACTTGCAACAGGTGTTAGTACCCTTGCAAAGCTTCTTAATCCCAAGATCAAGGTTATAGGTGTTGAACCTGCGGGTGCTAACTGTATGCAGGAGAGTATCAAGAACGGTAAGGTTACAACTCTTCCCGGTGTAAATACTATAGCAGACGGTACAGCAGTTAAGACTCCCGGAGAGAAGATTTTCCCTTATATCCAGAAGTATGTTGATGACATTATCACTGTTCCTGATGAGGATCTTGTAGTGTCATTCCTTGATATGGTTGAGAACCACAAGATGGTTGTTGAGAACTCAGGACTTTTATCAGTAGCTGCTCTTAAGCAGATCAGTGAGAAGGATAAGAGAATCGTTTGCGTGCTTTCAGGCGGTAACATGGATATTATCACCATGTCATCTGTGGTACAGCAGGGTCTTATCATGAGAAACCGTATATTTACAGTATCGGTTCTTCTTCCCGATAAGCCGGGCCAGCTGGCAGCTGTGGCTGATGTTATTTCCAAGACAAACGGAAATGTTATCAAGCTTGATCACAACCAGTTTGTATCAATAAACAGAAGTGCTGCTGTTGAACTTAGAATTACATTGGAGGCATTTGGTACTGAGCACAAGGAACAGATAATTGAGACCCTTGAAAAACACGGATATAAACCTAAGCTTGTTCGTACCAATATTTAATTATGACATATGTTGAAAAGATAACTAAAAAGGGAACGGACTATTTTTTGATCACTGTCGGAGCCCTTTTATATGCCATAGGAACCAGTCTTTTTACTGATCCTAATAACATAGCTCCCGGTGGACTTACCGGTGCTGCTATTGTTTTGAACAGAATAGTGCCTTTTGGTACCGGTGGATGGTTCATGCTAATGAACATACCGATTCTGTTACTGGCAATTTATAAATTTGGAATAAGATTTACTATCAGTACTGTTTATTCCACTTTGATGATTTCATTGTTTACAGATATTATTGCAAAGTACTTTATGGGATTTGCAGTATATGACGTGGTTCTGGGTGATATTTTTGGAAGTGTTTTCCTTGCAATTGGAATTGGACTTACATTTAAATCTCACGCAACCACAGGCGGAACGGATGTAATAATTAAGATACTAAGACAAAAGTATCCTCATATTAAGACAGGAGTTTTGTTCCTTCTTATTGATATTTTTGTTATTACTTTCGCAGGTTTTGTACTTAAGGATATAAAGGTTGTACTTTATTCAATCCTCAGCGTTGCCATTACTTCCTATGTAATTGACTTAGTTCTCTACGGTAGAGACGAAGCAAAGCTTATTTATATTATTTCCGACAACACGGATAAGATAACCCAGAGACTTTTGGAGGAACTTGATGTTGGAGTAACTCACGTATTTGGACAGGGAGCTTACAGCGGAGAGAATAAAAAGGTTATCCTTTGTGCTATTAAGAAGAGATTATCTCCTCTTGCAGAGGACATTGTCCGTGAAGAGGATCCGGATGCATTCATGATCGTTACAAGTGCAACGGAGATCTTTGGTGAAGGCTATAAGAGTTACTTTGACGAGAGAATTTAAACGGTAAAGGTATGAGAAAAGACGAGATAAAAAATCGCTATAAGAGAAATGTTCGATATACCAAGAATCTGTTTTCAATAATCTTTCTTGCTTTGGTTAGTGTGCTTTCTCTTACATTTTGTATAGCGCTTCTGCTTATAAACGCTTCCCTACGAAGACAGGTGGATGCCTCAGAGAGTGAGCTTGCAGCTATAGAAAATGAGGGATATTACACAAAAGCTCAGACAGAACAGCTTGTTGAGAACGCAGAGAATGAAGTCAGAGGAGTTGCCGCTGATGAAATTAGAGAGAAGTTTAAGCAGGTACTTACCGAGACCGGAACTACCGCAGCTATTAAGGATCTTTTTTCTGATCAGCTTGTTGTTGCCTTTGATGGAACCTATCATTTCTATGATATATCCGAGAATCTGGAAAAGAGCAGATTCTTACCTGAGGATTTTGAGAGAGATGAAAAAGGTTTTGTAAGATATGTTGGAAATGCTGAAGACATCGAGATAAAGAACGGAATCGATGTTTCAAGATTCCAGGGTGAGATTGATTTTACAAAGGTCAAAGCTTCCGGAATAGATTTTGCAATGATCCGCGTAGGTCTACGTGGAAGTACAGAGGGAGCTATCCTTCAGGATGATACTTTTGATAATAATATTAAGAATGCTATAAGAGCAGGACTTGATGTTGGAGTTTACTTCTATTCCCAGGCGGTAAATTCTCAGGAAGCCAGAGAAGAGGCTCAGTATGTGCTGGATATGCTTGAGCCCTACAACGTGAAGTATCCTGTAGTTATAGATATTGAAGCAAGTGAATCAAGCGACGCGAGAACAAAAGGCCTTGATAATGCAACTTATTCGGAGATAGCGACGACCTTCTGTGAGATGGTAAAGACCTCAGGCTATACGCCTATGATCTACGGCAATAACAGAACCTTTATTGCTATGCTATCTGAAAATGAGCTTCAAAACTATCCTGTATGGATCGCTGATTATGCAGATCCAATGTACTTCCCATATAAGTTTGATATGTGGCAGTACACAGACAGCGGAAAAGTAGATGGAATTGACGGAGACGTGGATCTTGATCTCTACGTAGTTCCAAAAGAATAAAAACAATTATTTGAAATTTAAACCCTCATATGATCGAATCTTCATGTGAGGGTTTTTAATAAATTCTATAAAAGGTTAAATGGGTATTTTTATGAGCAAATTTGATGTATCAATAATCAGTAATCCTAAGATTTTTAAGGAGAATGTGCTTCCTGCTCACGCTGACTTTATTCCCTATGGAAGCGAAGCTGAGCTAAAGAGCCATAGCATTTTCGCAAAGGACAGGGTGGTTTATGACTCATCCCTTAGAAAAAGTCTTAACGGAGTATGGAAGTTTTCCTATGCTAAGACTTTTAAGAGTGCTATACAGGGCTTTGAAAAAGAGGATTTTGACTGCAGAGGATGGGATGATATAAGAGTCCCTTCTAATATGCAGTTTGAGGGTTATGACGAGCCTTCTTATGTGAACACACAGTATCCCTGGGAAGGTCACGAGGAAATAGAGCCTGATCAGATTCCGGAGATTTTTAATCCTACAGGAAGTTATATTAAGTACTTTACTGTGCCTTCCGCTTGGAAGGGTCAGCCTGTCTGCATCTCATTCCAGGGCGTTGAGTCCGGCTATGCTCTCTGGGTAAACGGAGAGTATGTTGGATACAGTGAGGATTCCTTTACTCCTTCTGAGTTTGATATTACCGGATTTATAAAAGAAGGTGAAAACAAGCTTGCTGTGCAGGTTTATAAGTGGACTTCTTCAAGCTGGCTTGAAGATCAGGATATGTTCAGATTATCCGGTATTTTCAGAAATGTGTATCTGTTCACAAAGCCGCAGGTTCATGCTGAGGATATAAGAGTGGAGGGTGTTCCGGATAATAGCTTTAAGAACGGCTCACTTAAGATAAATGTAAAGACAGATGGTAAGGGTGTCTTAAAGTACGAGCTGTTGGATGCAAGAAACCTGTCCCTTAAAAATGCTGCAGATTCGTTAGACAGAGATGTTATCTTAAGGGGCGAAGCAAAGCTTGAAAATACTGATACTTTCGTTTTGGAAGAGCTTTCTGATATAAAGCTTTGGAGCGCAGAAGAGCCTATGCTCTATGAGCTTAGAATGTATTTTTGCGATGAGAGCGGAGAAGTCTTTGAAGCAATAAGCCAGAAGGTTGGCTTTAGGAAATTTAGCATGGCAAATGGCATCATGCATCTTAATGGAAAGCGCATTGTTTTTTACGGCGTAAACAGACATGAGTTTTCATGTGACAATGGCCGTTCCCCTAAGGCTGAAGATGCGTGGCTTGATCTTGTGACCATGAAGGCAAATAATATAAATGCCATAAGAACCTGCCACTATCCAGATGATGTTTATATCTATCATCTCTGCGACGAGCTTGGTATCTACATGATTGCAGAAAATAACATGGAGACCCACGGAAGATGGAATGCCGTTGCTTTTGGAGGGCTTCCAATTGAGAAGTCTCTTCCGGGAGATAACCCTGTTTACAGAGAGATGATGCTGGACAGAGTAAATTCCACTTTCCAGAGAGATAAGAATCATCCTGCAATAATCATCTGGTCCATCGGAAACGAGTCCTATGGCGGCTCAGTTATTCGTGATATGGGAGATTTCTTTAGAGAACATGACAAGGAGAGACTTGTTCACTACGAAGGAATTTCATGGGACAGACGCTACAATGAGTCATCAGACATGGAGAGCCAGATGTATACATCTGTAGCAAACATCGAGAAGTTCCTTAGTGAACACCCGGATAAGCCTTTTATCCTCTGCGAATACATGCATGCTATGGGTAATTCCATTGGCGGAATGTTCAAATATATAGATCTGGCAGAGAAAAATGACAGATTCCAGGGCGGATTTATCTGGGACTATGTTGATCAGTCAGTTAGAACCACGAACAGATATGGCGAAGACTATCAGGCTTATGGCGGAGATATGGGCCTTCGTCCCTGTGATTACAACTTCAGTGGTAATGGTATAGTAGACGGCACAAGAAAGCCCTATGCCAAGATGCAGGAAGTAAAGAAGTGCTATCAGCCCTTCAGGATCATCATTGAAACTGATAAGGATAAAAAGGATGAGAATTACTTGTCAGTAGCTTCTTATCCTGAGAAGGTAGCTGCAAGGATCTTCAACAGAAATCTTTTTACCTGCCTTTGCAAGTATGATGTATATTTCAAAGCATCATTTGAAGGCAGAGAGTTTTACTCTAAAAAGATAGACATGGTAGTTAAGCCCGGAGATGAGAAGGTATTCGACTTAAGCAGCGAGTATAAAGAGGCTTTGGAGTGCTTTAAATATATTGATAAGAGTACTGAAGGTGCCGCCACACATGACGAGTTCGAAAAGCCCTCACAGGACAAGGAGATTGTAGTATCAGTATCAGCTCATCTTAGAGAATCAAAGGCTTTTGCAGATGCAGGATACGAAGTTGCCTTTGGTGAGAAGGCTCTTAGGGTTCCTGGTGCGTCAGATGCAGACGAAAACAAGTCTCATGACATCATGACATCAAAGGAGCGCCTAAAGAAGCACTTTGTAATTACAAGGAGTCATGAAAACATAGGCGTAAGGGGAGAGAGCTTTGAGGCTATCTTCTCAAAGCCCCAGGGAGGCCTTGTTTCATATATCTATGCAGGGAAAGAAATGGTAAGGAATATCCCAAGGCCCAACTTCTGGAGAGCACCGGTTGATAATGATCACGGCTGCAGAGAACCCATGAGAGCTGCTATGTGGAAGACTGCCAGCGATTTCCAGCATAAGATGAGTCCCAATGGCCCAAGCTCTTATCAGGGATTAGAGATTGATTCTACTTATCCAAGACTGGAAGAAGGGGATATATTTGTAGATATCACCTTCCTTAGATACATTGCGACAGTACCTGTGACATCAATGGAGATTACCTACAGAGTATTTGTTGACGGAACTATAAGAGTAAGCCTTGACTATGACAAGGCTGCTTCACTTCCTGATATGCCGGAGTTTGGATTCATGTTTAATATGTATGCTGACTACGATCATCTTAAGTGGTACGGACTTGGACCAAAGGAGACCTACTGCGACAGATGCAAGGGCGGAAAGCTTTCAGTATATGAGAATCTTGTATCTGATAATGTGGAACCATATCTTATGCCTCAGGAAACAGGTAACAAGGTAGGCGTAAGATGGGCAAAGGTTACAGACAGAAGAGGAAGAGGACTTCTCTTTAGAGGCGTTTGCGACGGCGTAGCAACTAATGATGTATATGCAAGTCCCGAGGGCTGCATGGAATTTTCAGCTCTTCCATATACTCCGAACCAGCTTGATGAAGCAAGACATGCATATGAACTTCCTAAGGTAAATCAGACGGTTGTACGCCTTAGCCTTAAGCAGATGGGCGTTGGCGGAGACGACACCTGGGGAGCTATGACTCACCCCGAGTTTAGAATCAGCGGTGAGAGAAAGCTTCATTTTGCTTTTGAATTCAAAGGTATCTGATTAGTAAAGTAAAAATACTTGACACCATAAGACTATTGCGGTATTATATGCTTCGTGCGTATAGTACCGCTTTGTCATTACATGGAGTACTTATGGAGAAGATAGTAGAGCAGGGGCTTTTGTATGATTTCTATGGAGAGCTTCTGACAGACCATCAAAAAAAAGTATATGAAGATGCCGTTTATAACGACTTATCCCTGGTAGAGATAGCTGAGGAATATGATATCAGCAAGCAGGGCGTGCACGATCTTTTGAGAAGATGTACCAAGTCCCTTGAAGGCTATGAGGATAAGCTTCATATGATAGAGAGAACAGGCAGGATCAGAGAGCAGCTTTCAGAGCTTAGCCTTTGTGCGAAGGATGACAGCTGTGACAAGGAAGTGCTAGTGACAAAGATTAACGAAGTTATAGGCAAGATAACAGAGGAATTATCATAATACATGGCTTTTGAAAATTTATCGGATAAATTACAAAACGTATTCAAGAACTTAAGAGGCAAGGGACGTCTTTCAGAAGAGGATGTAAAACTTGCGATGAAGGAAGTTAAGATGGCTCTTTTGGAGGCCGATGTAAACTTCCGTGTGGTTAAGTATTTTGTTAATAAGGTTCAGGAGAGAGCTGTAGGTGAGGACGTACTTAATGGTCTCAATCCTGCGCAGATGGTTATCAAGATCGTTAACGAAGAACTGACTGACCTTATGGGACACGAGACCACAGAGATTCAGTTCCAGCCCGGCAAGAGCATCACTGTGATCATGATGTGTGGTCTTCAGGGTACAGGTAAGACAACAACCGCAGCCAAGATTGCCGGTAAGGTTAAGCTTAAGGGTAAGAAACCGCTGCTTGTTGCATGTGATATATACAGACCTGCTGCTATAGATCAGCTGCGTATAAATGCCGAAAAGCAGGAAGTTGATTTCTTTTCAATGGGAACAGATGTAAGTCCCGTGGAGATAGCAAAGGCTGCTATCGAGCATGCCAAGGAGAATTCAGAGAATGTTGTTATCTTAGATACTGCAGGACGTCTTCAGATCGACGAAGACATGATGCAGGAACTTATAGATATAAGAAATGCTGTAACAGTTCATCAGTCACTTCTTGTAGTTGATGCCATGACAGGTCAGGCTGCAGTTGATGTGGCAGTTCAGTTCAATGACAGAATTGGTATTGACGGAATCGTACTTAGTAAGATGGACGGCGACACCCGAGGTGGTGCGGCACTTTCAGCCAGACAGGTTACAGGAAAGCCTATTTTATATGTTGGTATGGGTGAGAAGCTCTCGGATCTTGAGCAGTTCTATCCTGACAGAATGGCCAGCAGAATCCTTGGAATGGGCGATGTCCTTAGTCTTATAGATAAAGCTGTAGAAGCTAATCGCGAGAGAGATGAAGAAAAGGATCGCGAGATGGCTGCCAAGATGAAGAAAGGTAAGATCGACTTTGAGATGTACCTTGAGTCCATGAAGCAGATGCGTAACATGGGCGGTCTTGGAGCAATAATGGGAATGCTTCCCGGAATGGGTAAGATCGGAGATGATCAGCTTCCTGATGAGAAGCAGCTTGCAAGGATGGAAGCAATCGTGCTTTCAATGACTCCTGAAGAGAGACGTAACCCCAAGCTTATGAGCCCTCAGAGAAAATACAGAATTGCTAAGGGTTCAGGCAATGACATTGCAGATGTTAACCGTTTTATCAAGCAGTTTGAACAGATGCAGAAAATGATGAAACAGATGCCTGGAATGATGAAGGGCAAAGGAATGCGCGGACTTGGTGGTCTTGGCGGTTTCGGAAAGGGCGGCTTTGGTAAGTTTTTCTAAGGCTTGCTTATAAATAATTGGTATGAGCTTCGGTAATTCCGAGTTACATATATATTGCTAACATTTTTATTTATTTTTATGGAGGATTATTAAAATGGCAGTAAAAATCAGATTAAAGAGAATTGGTAAAAAGAAGGTTCCTTTTTATCGTATCGTTGTTTCAGATTCTAAGTTCCCTGTAAGCGGAAGATTCATCGAGGAGATCGGAACTTATGATCCTAACACAGATCCCAGCACATGCAAGGTAAACGAGGAGCTCGCTAAGAAGTGGCTTTCAAACGGTGCTCAGCCTACAAACGTTGTAAAGAAGATCTTCAAGCAGGCAGGAATTAAATAATTATCTGTGCTGTATAGCTTCATTTTAAACTAGGGGAAAATTCATGAAAGAATTGGTTGAAGTTATTGCAAAGGCTCTGGTAGAGAATCCGGATGAAGTTGTCGTTAACGAGAAAAAAGAAGGACACGGCATCGTTTTGGAACTTCACGTAGCACCTTCCGATATGGGTAAGGTAATTGGTAGACAGGGTAGAATTGCTAAAGCTATTCGCTCTGTAGTGAAGGCTGCATCAACCAGAGAGAATCTTAAGGTTGACGTTGAAATCGTTGACTGATCTTTATGTAATTTATGACCGGATAAGGCATTATGCTTTATTCGGTCAATTT
>JAILPB010000094.1 GCA_024690485.1 Butyrivibrio sp.
GGACGGGACATACTGTGTCGTCAGCAACCGGTGGCAGATGCTGACCGGCATCCGCGTCAATGAGACAACGCTGGAAATGCTGGCGGAAGAGTGTGATGAATTCCTGATCCATGCCGCGGACGTGGAAGGTAAGAAAAGCGGGATCGAGACGGAACTTGCCGCGATCCTGGGGCAGTTTTCCCTTAAGAGCGGTTTCCCGGTAGTATATGCCGGCGGCGTCCATACGATGGAAGATCTCGATCTTATCGCGGGCATGTCCGGAGCCGGGATCGACGTGACAGTCGGCAGCGCCCTGGACCTGTTCGGCGGCAGTCTGCCGCTGGACGCCCTGCGAAAGAGAGCAGAGCAGCTGTCCGGGCAGTTCAGTCAGTGACAGACCGCACCGTACCGGTCCATACCCCGGTACATACGCGCATATTATTCTGAACAAAAAAAACGGACGCCATTCTGCAATGGCGTCCGTTTTCTGTTTACTAATTATCTATACGATTTCTATACGATTCATCAAAGGATGTTGTCAATGATCATTCAAATGATTTATCTATATGATCTATATATAAATTAGTATCGCGGTTCAGTCTCAGTTAAGCTTTGTAACGTTAACTGCCTGAGGTCCTTTTTCACCCTGGATCACGTCGTACTCGACAGACTGGCCTTCGTCCAGAGACTTGAAGCCTTCCATGTTGAGTCCGGAATAATGTACGAATACATCTTTTCCTTCGGCGTCAGAGATGAAGCCGTAGCCCTTCTGGTTGTTGAACCACTTAACTGTACCCTTGTTCATAGCTTACCTCCACTAAAAATGAAAAATGTTTCTTCCGTCAAGTGACAAACCATTGACGGTTTGTTGTATTAAAACAACATAATTAGGATATCACACGGCACTTTAAAAGTAAAGGAATTATTAAAATATTCGCGAAAAAAATCACAATTTAACTAAGCTTACCCCCCCTCTCTTTACTTTACAAGTTTACTGTGCTAAAATATTCAAGCAGTAAAATGAAATTGACGATATATTGTAAATTTAGCTAACTGCTTATTGGTATGGAGGCATAATAATGAATAAAAAGATAAGAACTGAGGCAGTTGACCATTTATTTAATGCAATTTTGGCTTTAGAAGATAAAGAAGAATGCTATAGCTTTTTCGAAGATTTATGCACAGTGAATGAGCTTATGTCATTATCACAGAGATTTGAGGTGGCAGCGATGCTCAGAGAGCATAAGACTTATCTGGAAATTGCAGAGAAGACAGGAGCATCCACAGCTACTATCAGTAGAGTAAACAGATCACTGAATTATGGTGATGATGGCTATGCTCTTGTATTTAAAAAACTTAAGGAAGACTAATAAAAAACCAATAAAAGACCTTCTACATTTCGTAGAAGGTCTTTGTTTGCCATTTTATATCTTTAATTACTTGCAGCTCTTTCTTTAGCTGTCTCAGCGGATGTTTTTTCTGTGGTCATTGTGCACTGGCCCTGGAAAATTGCATTCTCATCAATTACAAGGCTCTTTGCTATAAGGTCGCCTACGAGCTTTCCTGTATCACTGATTTCCACTTTTCCACTACTTGCACTTACATTTCCTGCAATCTCACCGGCAAGGAAGAGGTTTGTAGCGGTAACTGTTCCGGTAATCTTTCCGTCCTGACCTACAATAAGAGAACCGTTAACTGTGACATTTCCGTTTATAATGCCGTCGATTCTAGTGCTTTCTTTTGTAGTAAGAGGTCCGTCAATTGTGGCGCCGGGAGCGATGAAAGTACTGATTTGCTCTGTTGCTGTATCTAGTGTTTCTGTGGGTTTGGTGCTTGAAAAAAGTGCCATTGTCTTTTCTTCTCCTTTAACTGTTAACCATTTATTTCTATAACGCCTTCCGCATCAACAAAACTATCATCTTTTTTAATTTGGAATCCAAGAGTTGTATTTTTGCTTCCTACAACAAACAAAGTAGCGCCTCTTACAACTTCGTCTCCTTCATGAACAAGGCTGTCGCCTTCGTTTCTGTAAATTGAAATATAACCGTTGCCGTGATCTATGGTTACACAAGTACCGTATTTGATGTCTCCTGTCACGGAAGTAACCGTTCCGCTTCCTGCAGAAATGATGGTTGAGCCTTCTTCAGCTTTAAAAACAAGAATAGGATCAAGACCTGTAGTATCGCGTTCTATCTCGTTTCCATCCTCATCTTTTTCAAGCTCCGGAAGTTCTCTTTCTGTGGAGTTGGGATCATCATATGTGTTTTCCATGGAAGCTGTGCCGGATAGCGGCAATAGAGTAGGTAGACTCTGCTCAGCAGCTTCAGCTTCAGTCTTGGCTTCAACTTCAACTTTTTGATTTAGTGCCTGACTTAGCTGTGAAACTTCACTTTGCAGTTCGGAGTTGGATGCCTCAAGACTGGCATTTGCTGTTTCCAGTTCCTGAATCTTGGCAGCCTGTATTGCATTATTGTTTTTCACTGAAGAAACTGTGATCGCTGAGTGAACTATGAAACATATCACAGCAACCAGTACTGCAAACAATGAAAATGCAAGTACCTGTGTGGCTACATGTCCAAGATGGAAACTGCCACTTCCGCCATCAGAATCTCCTGAAATGATCATCACCGTATAGTGACGCTTGTGTCTGTGTTTTTTGGGTTTTTTATTTTCAGCCATAATAGCCCCCTTGTTTATGATAGTAATAATAGCACAAGGAATTATATTATGGCAAACCGAGCAATAATTAGCTATTCATTAGCAATCTTAGATAAGACATTAAGGCTTCTTAATGGCATTATGAAGCAGACAAGACGTGGTGTGAGAGTCCTGCTCTTAACATCATATGGTGTCAATGAATGAAAGGGACAGGTATTTTATGGGAGCATATAAGACAGGTGAATACAGAAATCTGCTTAAAGAGATCGTAATAAGTGATGCTGAGATAGAAGAGAGATTACAGACAGCGGTACAGACATTTTTTTATGATGAAAATGAACGCATATATCACGAAGCCGGCGAGGATATGGGGTATCTGACTGATACCGGAAATAATGATGCCAGAACTGAGGGAATGTCTTACGGTATGATGATGTGCGTGCAACTGGACATGAAGGAAGAGTTCGATCGCATATGGAAATGGTCAAAGACCTACATGTATATGGAGGAGGGGGAAAACGAAGGTTATTTTGCCTGGTCATGTCAGACTGATGGCAAAAAGAATGCTTACGGACCTGCTTCAGATGGTGAAGAGTTCTTTGCCATGGCTCTTTTCTTTGCTTCTCACAGATGGGGAGACGGAGATGGAATATTTAATTATAGTCAGGAAGCAAGAAACATCCTGAGTGCATGCCTTCATAAGGGACAAAACGGAAGACCGGGAGTGCCTATGTGGAATCTGGAAAATCATCAGATTCTTTTTGTTCCGGGAAGCCCTTTCACAGATCCCTCCTATCATCTCCCTCACTTTTATGAGCTTTTTGCAGAGTGGGCAAATGAAGAGGATAGAGAGTTTTTTAAGGAAGCTGCAAAGGTGAGCAGAGAATATCTGGCAAAAGCCTGCCATAAGGACACAGGTCTTAACCCTGAGTATGGCAGATTTGACGGAACCCCTATGGACGATGAGCTTCCATGGGGATGGTTTGGCGGATTCTTTAGCGATGCCTATAGAACAGCAGCTAATATCGGACTTGATGCGGTATGGTTTGGCGAGGATGCAGGTCATTACGGAGCACCTCTTCGTATGATGAATTTTTTTGGAACAAATATTGAAGCTGTAAGATGTGCCTTTAAGATCGATGGAACACCTATGGAAAAGCCTGTACTTCACCCTGTTGGACTGATGGCAACCATGGCCCAGAGTGCCCTGACGGTTCCCTACAGCGATGATGAAAACAGCGATTTTGCCATAGCGAAAAGATGGGTAAAATGGTTCTGGGATCAGCCCCTTAGAAAAGGAGTTCGCAGATACTACGACAATTGCCTTTACATGTTTGCACTTTTGGCATTGTCAGGAAAATACAGAATCTGGTAATGAAAACTAAGATGTAAATTCTATTATCCACTACTGATTTACAATATCGTTAAAAAATAATATAATGAATAAGATTGTGACATAAAATTAGTTGCTGCCGCAATCTTATTTATTTTTTTACTATATTTGGAAGTGAGGTTACACAATTATGGCTTTATTAAAACAGTGGCGTGATATGGCCTATTCAGAGAAGGCAGACAAGGCTCAGCTGCAGAAATTATGGACAGAGTATTTTCAGAAGGAGCGTGACATCTACGCAGAACTTCTTAAGAACCCAGACGAAGTAGTTAAGGGAACAGTCAAGGAATTGGCTGATAAATACAGTGTTGATATCATGACAATGACAGGATTCCTTGATGGTATCAATGATTCACTTAAAGAGCAGAACCCCATTGAAGAGATGGAAGAAGACACAGAGGTTCAGCTTGGTTTCGAGAAAGAGCTTCTTTACAAGAACATGGTAGCAGCAGGTGCTGACTGGCTCTATGGTCTTGAGGAGTGGAACGACATCTTTACAGAAGAGAGACAGAAGGAGCTTTACAAGGAGCAGAAGGCTTCACAGACAGTTCGTAAGGAAAACAAGGTTTATCCTAACGATCCCTGTCCTTGCGGAAGTGGTAAGAAGTATAAGAAGTGCCACGGCAAGGGTAAGAACTAATAGGTTTTTGCTGGAAAACCTGCCTGCAAAAGGCATTTAAAATGTGAAATTAGCCCTATGTTATTAACTGCGTGGGGCTTTTTCAATATAAAAGGTTTAACTGTACCCGGTTGGTACGGAAAAGGAGAGAAAAATGACAAAAGAAGAATTTAAAGAAGTGTACCGCCATTCATTGGCACACATCCTCGCAAAAGCCGTAATCGAACTTTACGGCAAGGAAACACAGTACGCAATTGGTCCGCAGGTGGCAGACGGTTGCTACTATGATTTTGTTTTGCCGGGGGCTGTTACAGAAGATGATTTCAAGGCTATCGAGGATAAGATGCGCGAGATCATCAAGAGAAGAGAGGACTGGACAAGAAAGGAAGTTTCCAAGGCTGAGGCACTGGAGATTTTCGCTGATCAGAAGTTCAAGAAGGAACTTATCGAGGACCTTCCTGAAGGAGAGACAATCACCACATACAACACAGGTGATGACTTCATCGATCTTTGCCGCGGACCTCATGTTGAAAATTCTCAGGAGCTGATGAATGTTTCATATAAAATAAAGGCAGTTTCAGGTGCATACTGGAGAGGCGATGAGAAGAGAGATTCCATGACAAGAATCTATCTTTATGCTTTCCCTTCAAAGGATGAACTCAAGGCTCACCTTAAGATGATCCAGGAAGCTCTTGAGAGAGATCACAAGAAGATTGGCGCTCAGCTTGACCTGTTCATGTTTGATGAGACAGCTCCCGGAATGCCTTACTGGCTTCCCAGAGGATGGAGAATGTACCAGAAGCTCCTTAAGTTCTCAAGAGAGATCCAGGAGAGACATGGCTATACAGAAATAGCTGCTCCCCTTATTGATAACAAAAAGCTTTGGCTTATCAGTGGTCACTGGGCTCACTACATCAACAATATGTTCATCGTGCCCGGTATCGCAGGGCATGTCCAGGCTGATACAAATATTCCGGACGTAGCAGAGAGCATGGAAGAGGATGCTCCTAAGGCTCCTGTTAAGATTGAGAGAGGATCTGTTATCTACAACAGAGAGGCTATCGACACAATGGGTGCAAAGCCTATGAACTGTCCTAACGCTATGATGACATACAAGAGAACAGTTCACTCATACAAGGAACTTCCTATCCGTTACAGTGAGTATGATGTTCTTCACAGAAAAGAGAAGTCAGGACAGATGAACGGTCTTTTCCGTGTTCAGGAGTTCAGACAGGATGATGACCATACATTTGTAATGGAGTCACAGATTCAGGATGAGATTGCGGATATCATCTCTATCGCAGATGAGATCTACAAGACATTTGGTGTAACCTACAGAGCAGAGTTCTCAACACGCCCTGAGGACTTCATGGGTGACATCGAGGTTTGGAACAGAGCAGAGGCTGCTCTTAAGAGCATTCTTGATAAGACATATGGCGAAGACGGTTATGAGATCAATGAAGGTGACGGAGCTTTCTATGGCCCTAAGATCGACCTTCAGATTAAGGATGCCCTTGGAAGAGAGTGGCAGTGCGGAACAGTACAGCTTGACTTCCAGCTTCCTCACAACTTTGGACTTACATACCAGGCTCAGGACGGAAGCCTTGAGATGCCTGTAGTTATCCACAGAGCTATCTATGGTTCACTTGAGAGATTCATTGGTATCATCATTGAGAACTTCAAGGGAGCATTTCCTTTCTGGCTCAGCCCTTATCAGGTTGGTGTTGTACCGATCCGTGTTGAGCACAACGAATATGCTAAGAAGGTAGCAGACCTTCTCTATGCTAACGGCATCGATGTTGAGGCTGATTATTCAGACAACAACATGAAGGAGAAGATCAAGAAGTTCAAGAACTACAAGGATCCATACATCATCGTTCTTGGAGACAAGGAAGCTGCTGAGAATACAGTTTCTATCAACGTTCGTGGTTCTAACAAGCAGATTCAGAACGTTCCTCTTGATAAGTTCGTTGAGATGTGTAAGAAGATGAACGCTGAGCACACACTTGAGCTCATCGATTCAGTAGAATAATCTGGATGGTTAAACTTACAGCGGCGGATGTAAACCCGCCGCTGTATTGCATTATTCTCTACTTATAGGCATTCCCTTTGTGGATATATAGAGAGAATTGTGGACAACATATAGTTAGAAGGAGTATTTGGTGGAAATCAGAACTAAAATTGGAAAGCAGTTCATAAAGGTAGCAGCTTTATTTATTGCAGCTGTACTTTCAATAGAGACAGTACCTTTTTCCAAGGGGATAACAGCTCATGCAAGCATAAAGGAAATGGACAAGGCATGGCAGTGCACTTTCATTATCCCTGAAGGCTTTGTGCAGTCTAAAGACAAGGGCGTGTATGTAAATAAGCATTACCCCTTGGAATCAGCAAACATCAGCTATTCTGTAACAGAAATTCCTCAGGACAGAGTTCTTACCAATCAGGAAAAGGCAGAAGGCAAAGATGCTGAGACAACGGATGAGGATCTTCGCTACGATGAGCTTACAGCTGATATGTATGAAGAGATTCAGAAGGAAAACTACTCTGCTCTCTATGGTGAAGCAGCAGGTTATACCCTTGAGAATTTTGAAGGAATAACAATAGACGGTTTTACAGGATATAAGATCACAGAGAGCCTTACAGGCAATGATGAGCAGAGAATACATCAGGTTGCTTACATTATCCTGTCTTCAAATAAGATATTCACAATAGTCTATTCTAGAGCTGACGATGACTACTTTGAGGAAGCCTTTGAGGAGAGCCAGGCAAGCATTCACGTTAGAAAAATACAGTAAACTTGACAAAACATAGGTCACTGAATATACTAAATGTAAATGAGAACCATTCTCAAAATTGCAAACAAGTATATTTGCCTTTGAGAGATATGTTTAGTAGTTAGGAAGTGATTTTATGTTAGCAAATGTATTGATAGTACTTGTTCTGGTGGCAGTTGTCGCACTGGATATCAGATATATAGTTAAAACCAAAAAGAGTGGAAAATGCTTGGGATGTTCAGAAGCAGGCTGCAGTTGCAAAGATGGCAGCGGAACCTGCCCCACAGCCCAGAAATTTAAGAAATACCACGAAGAACAAGCCAAAATGAATAAGGCCTGAATTAAAGTTAAATGAAACATCAAAGGGTCATAGCTCTGGATAACGAAGTTGAATCCGGGCTTGGCTCTTTTTTGTGTCTAAAAAGTAGTGGTTTTCATAGACAGCCCAGCTAAAAGACGTCCAGCCGGAAATGCGCAGTTCTCGGACGAGCAGCATGAAGCACAATAAGAATAAGACCACAAATGCCGATTGTTCTAAGTAACACGAAATGAGGCATTTGTGGTCTTGTTTTTATTAGTGATTCAGCGCGGAGACGAAAACAAGCATTTCCGGCTGGACGCCTTTATGGCGGGCGTGTCTGAAAACTATCTTCTCTTCCAGGTGTCGGGGGAGAGAAGGATTAGCATTGGAAGGAGTTCCAGGCGGCCTGCAAGCATGTCAAACATCAGTACAAATTTGGACAGTACTGAGAAACCTGCAAAGTTACCGGTGGGACCAACTATGCTAAGACCCGGTCCTATATTGTTCAGAGTAGCTGCTACTGCAGTGAAATTCGTTTCATAATCAAATCCATCTATAGATACGATAAGCGTAGACAGAATGAAGATAATAACATACATACTAAGGTAAGCAGATACTGACTTAACTACTGTTGTCTCTATGGGCTGCTTATCCATGTACACCTTCTTGACTGACTTTGGATGAACCAGATAAATCAGTTCGTTTTTCATGGTACGGACAAGAATAATAAATCGTGAAAGCTTAAATCCACCACCTGTTGATCCTGCGCAGGCACCAAGGAGCATTAGGAGTACCAGCAAGGTTCTTGCAAACTGCGGCCACGTATTGAAATCCAGAGTGGCAAATCCGGTGGTTGTCATTACTGACACTACTGAGAAAAGTGAGTGATGGAATGACTCAAAGGGAGTTGCTGTAATGCCCTGTCTGTAGATCAGATAAGCTATAATTGAAGCTGATCCAAACATAAGACCAAGGTAGAGCTTAACCTCATCGCTCTTAAATGCTTCAAGAGGACGAAGGGTTAAAAGATAGTAGTAAACGCTGAAATTAATACCGCAGAGGATCATGAATACTATGATCACTATCTGTGAAGGTGTAGAGAAAGCGTTTATACCATCGTTAGTAAGACCGAATCCTCCGGTGCCGACAGTAGCAAAGGATGTTGTCATGGCTTCATAGAGATTTAAGCCTGTAAACAGAAGGCATACAATCTCAAGTAATGTTATAACGAAATAGATTAGATACAGGATTTTGGCAGTTTCTCTAACCTTGGGAACAAATTTACCAACAGAGGGTCCGGGGGATTCTGCTCGCATAAGATGCATGCTGTATCCGCCAGCCATAGGCATGATAGCAAGGATAAATACCAGCACACCCATACCGCCGATCCAATGGGTAAAAGTACGCCAAAACTGTACGCTGTAGTACATTTCAACATTGGTTAAAATGGTTGATCCTGTTGTTGTAAGACCTGAAATTGTCTCAAACATTGCATCCACATAGCTGTCTACAACACCTGTCATTACAAAGGGTACAGCACCCACAAGACTGATGATGATCCAGGTGAGGGCTGTTACAACGAAGCCTTCACGAGGGTATATTGCTATGTTATTAGGCTTAAAGTGAGCTCCCGCTGAGCCTAAAGTAATGCAGCCTGCGGAAAGCAGGAAGAATACTTTGCAGCATCCGGGTTCATGATAGATTATTGCCACAATAAGGGGCAGTATTAAAAGAAGACCTGTTATCTGCAATACTCTGAAAAGCAGAAAACGTATCATTCCGTAGTTCATAATAAAACTCCTGTTAATAGTGTATAGATTATTGTTTTTCATCAGAAAAACGATAATCGTATTGGACTAGGTCCTCGCGAAGCGAGGGGCGTATCCTGCGGAACGCAGGATTCTTGCGTGCATTTCCGCTTTGGCACGCAAGAAGTCATGACTTCTTGAACATTAAGCAAGGATGTCATTAATGTTCTGCAGACCGCATCTGCTGGTGATGATAACAACAGTATCACCGGGCTGGATCACGCTTTGACCTGTAGGAGAAATGATCTCACCTTTTCTGTTTATGAGGGAAACAAGGACTCCCTTCTTGAGATTCATCTCGGAAAGAGGAATGTTGATTACTTTAGCATTATCTGTAACAAGGAACTCAAGGGCTTCAACTTTTCCGTCGTTCATCTTGTAAAGTGCTTCAATACTGTTATTTCCCATGGAATTACTCATTCCGCGAACATACTGAAGAATTCTCTGGGCAGTAATGTTCTTGGGATAGATGATACTACCTATCTGCAGGGAACCGATAATCTCGCCGTAGTTAACTCTGTGGACCTTGGTAATAAGTTTTGCCTTGGGGTTCTTACTCTTTACAAACATTGAAAGCATGATGTTTTCTTCATCAAGACTGGTGGTTGCAATGAAGGACTCAGTATTGCAAAGACCTTCCTCCATAAGAGCATCCTTGTCTGTACCGTCAGCGTTGATGATAAGTGCAGAGGGAAGAAGCTCTGAGAGCTTTTTACATCTCTCAAGATCCTTATCAAATACCTTTACATCGATGCCGAAGGTTATAAGCTGCTGAGCAAGATAATAACCGGTTGAACCACCACCGATGATCATTGCTGAGTGAACTCTGGTTGTGGGAAGGCCGATCTTTTTGAAAAACTCTGCGATATTTCTTGAAGCGCCTACAATTGTAAGCTCATCATTGGCTCTTAAAACGAAATCACCCTGAGGGATGAAAACTTCATCAGCCCTTGCAACAACGGCGATCAGGACTTTACTCTTGATCTCGGACTGGATCTCCTTAAGGGACTTATTGCAGATAAGGGATTCCTCATTAACAGTCATGTGAACGATCTCTGCACGTCCTCTCGCGAAGGTCTCGATTTTAGTTGCTGCAGGGAATTTAAGAAGTCTTGCCGCTTCGTTTGCTGCAAGTTCTTCGGGGTTAACGATAAGAGAGAGACCAAGTTCCTCTTTAATGAAACTGATCTCTTTTCGATATATAGGATTCTTTACTCTCGCTATTGTATTGCAGTGGCCAGCTTTTCTTGCTATAAGACAGCACAGAAGGTTTAATTCATCATTACCTGTTACTGCTATCATAAGGTCTGCATATTCTATTCCTGCATCCTTCATAACTGAATAGCTGGCACCGTTGCCTACGATACCCATGACATCGAAGTTGTTTACGAGTGTCTGGATAACGTCGCGTCTTTCTTCTATTACGGTCACGTCGTGACCTTCGCCGCTAAGCTGCTCTGTAAGTGCTACACCTACATTTCCGCAGCCTACGATAATAATCTGCATTTTAAATTGCCTCCAAAAACTAAATTCTTCAGTTATTATAATACTTCATAGACTATATAGTCTATTCATACTTATGAAACCTAGTATTAATCCATATTTTATAAAAATTTATCTGACATTCATTGTTTTTTCGGGGCATGAACTTTATACTGTGATGTAGTGAGGGGACGAGTGTGCACACATGTGCATGATGAAAATAATAAAGGAGATTGTTAAAGCTACATGAAAGATTTTCTCAATCGTTTTTTTCAGGGACGATACGGTGCCTATGGAACTGATAAGATGACGAGATTCTTCCTGCTGGTTGCAGCACTGTTACTCGCATTGTCCTTCTTAACTCCCTTCGCAATACTATATTATTTCGCGTTTGCTCTGTTGTTCTATTGTTATTTTAGGCTTTTCTCCAGAAACATTCCCGCAAGATACAGAGAAAACGAGTTTTTTTGTAAAAAAACCGATAAGGTCTTTAATTTCTTCAAGGGTTTTGGTTATAATATTGCCCAGCACAAGGATTATCACATTTATAAGTGCCCAGATTGTAACCAGAAGATAAGAATACCGAGAGGAAAGGGCAAGATTGCTATCAAGTGTCCGAAATGCGGCAAAGAATTCATTAAGCGCTCTTAACCCTCTCAGTAAGAGGGAAAAATGCTTAAGTACTTAGTAGTTTATGCCAGCGAGACGGGCAACACCAAGAAAATAGCAGACGAAATTTTCTATGCACTTCCTTCTGATTCCAAGGAGGAAATAAATGTCCGTAGATGGAATGGAAGGCATGACGCAGAGACGTATTTTATTGGTTTTTGGGCAAATCGTGGAACATGTTCACTTGAGATCATCGATCTTATAATGTCACTTCATAAAAAGAACGTAGCTTTTTTCGGAACCTGTGGCCTTGGAAACGACCAGGCCTATTATAAAGCCATTGAGCAGAGCGCAATGGTGTGGCTTCCAGAGGATAACAATTTTATCGGTTCTTATTTTTGCCAGGGTAGTATGCCTCCGATTATCAGGGAAAGATATGAGGAGAGCAGGGAACGATTCAGCCAGGCTCAGTACGACAGGATGATAGCAATAATGGATGAGGGTTTAAAGCATCCGGATAAGCAGGATCTACTTAGAGCGAATGTCTTTACCGACACAGCAATACACAAGATTCCAAGCACAGAGAACTATTCAAGAATAAAAGATATATTTTAACCTCTCGCGGTTTATTGTAAGCCGGAGAGGTTTCTTTATATATTAAAAACAGTGAGAATATTTTCAAGGAAAACCTTTTCCATAACAACGTGAAAGGTTTATAATGTGGACATGCTTAATATGATTGATTTTATTACTCAGGGAAAATACAGAAAACTTACATCAAGCGCATTGAAGATTATTGCGCTTATTTCCATGTTCATCGATCACATCGGTGCCGGAGTCATGCTATATACCATAAGGGAGGGCATATATCCCTTTGGGCTTGATTTCGACAGCGCATCAAAAATCTATTATTTCCTAAGAGATGTGGGACGAACGGCATTTCCCCTGTATTGTTTTTTGCTTGTGGAAGGTTTTTACCACACTCGGAACAGATTCAAATATGCCTTTAACATGGGGCTTTTCGGACTTGTATCGGAAGCTGTATATGATGCGACTTTCAAAGTCAGGGAAGATGTGGCTAATCCTGATATAGTCCAGCTCTTACTGGAAAACAAGGACAGAGTTCTTAAGGCATCTAATGTGTTCTTTACACTTTTTATAGGTCTCGTTGTGATATGTGCGCTAAACTACATCGAAGAGAAATTTAAGACGGATGAGCCGGTACTTTTTCCGGTATTTAATGTTATGAGAAATCCGCTTTATATGGTTCTCTATCTTGTTCCGATCGTGGCAGGCTGCGGCGTAGCCTATTATTTCAATACAGATTATGACTATCTGGGAGTTCTGGTAATCGTTGCCTTTTACATATTCAGGAATAATCCACTGTTTGCCTGCATAGCAGCATATCTGATCCTGCTGAATCTTGAGAGTGAAGTCTGGGCTTGGCCGGCATTCCTGTTTATCCTTATGTACAACGGAAAACCCGGAACCGTGTCGAAGCGCTTTAAATATGTATTCTATGCATTTTATCCTGCGCATCTGACACTCCTGTATCTGATAAGATGCTACATTCTGTAAATATGATAAGAAAAAAGTTTTTGATAAAAAAGGGAGGAAAAAACATGCCTGCTTGGCTTAAAAATGCTGTATTCTACGAGATTTATCCCCAGTCATTTAATGACACTAATAAGGACGGAATCGGAGACATCCAGGGTATTATTGATAAGCTTGATTATGTAAAAAGTCTAGGCTGCAATGCTTTGTGGATAAACCCTATCTATGACTCACCTTTTAAGGATGCGGGTTACGACGTAAGGGACTATAAAAAGGTTGCTCCGCGATACGGGACCAACGAGGATCTGGTCAGACTTTTTGAGGAAGCTCATAAGAAGGAGATAAAGGTACTTCTAGACCTGGTGCCCGGGCATACCTCAGAGGAACATGAATGGTTTAAGAAAAGCTGCGAGTATGAGCCAAACGAGTATTACAACAGATATATTTGGACAAACGGTGCTTTCTGCGGTATCGGGGGACATCCTTATATTGGAGGAGAGGCTGAGAGAGATGGCTGCTACATGCTTAATTTCTTTAAATGCCAGCCTGCACTTAACTACGGGGTCCTTAATATCACAGAGCCCTGGCAGCTTCCCGTTGATCATCCCGACGTTCTTGCAACCAGAGAGGCTCTTAAAGATATTATGAGATTCTGGCTTGATAAGGGATGCGATGGATTCCGTGTGGATATGGCAGATTCCCTTGTAAAAGAGGATGATGAAGTTAAGTCTGCAACAGGAGCTATATGGACAGACATAAGGGGAATGATGGATAAGGATTATCCTGATGCTGCCCTTGTTTCCGAGTGGTGCAATCCGCAGTGTGCGCTTAAATACGGCTTCCACGCTGACTTTTACCTTGACCATCACGGAAACGGGCTTAATGTTCTTTTTAGAGATAATGAGACAGAAGGCCCTGATAACAGCTATTTTAATAAGAATTGCGATGAAGATCCCAAGAGATTCCTTGCAGATTACCTTCCAAGATATGAGGGGTCAAAAGATTATGGCTACATAAGCTTTATAACCTGCAATCATGATACTCCAAGACTTACCAAGACAATGGATGAGTCAGAGCTTAAGATCGCGTATTCCTTTATTTTTACAATGCCGGGGGTTCCTTTCCTCTACTACGGCGACGAGATTGGTATGAAATATCTTGATTATGTAAAAACCAAGGAAGGCGGGTTCCAGAGAACCGGTTCAAGAAGCCCTATGCAGTGGGAGAAAAATGCTGCAAACTATGGCTTCTCCGGTGCTGATGCTGATAAGCTCTATATTCCTGTGGACAAAGATGAAAACGCTCCATGTGTAGATACAGCAGAAGAAAACCCGGATTCTCTTATACACACAGTCAGAAACATCATTGCCATAAGAAAAGAGTATGAAGACCTTCAGGCTGACGGAAGCTTTTCAGTAGCCTATGCCAAGGAAGGAAAAAGACCTTTTATTTACAAGAGAGGAGATCTCCTTGTTGCGGTAAATCCGGGACTTAAGGAGGAAACAGTGGATAGAAGTGAGCTTGAAAATGCTGATTTCATTAAGGGCAATCTCATTTATGGAATCGGCAGCGCTGACATAGATGATCAGCGAATAGTACTTGGTCCTCAGTCCTTTGCTATATGGGAATAGTAAGGTATAATTACATATATGGACCAAATTATTCTGGAAATGGAGAAAAGTATGCTTACTTTGAGTGTTGGAATGCAGGCTGCTGTGGCTAACAAGTTCATATTGGCGGTGGTTTTCGATGCAATTATCGCTGTGGCACTTTTGCTATTTATGCTGGTTCTTATACGAGGAGTTATATTCAATGGCGAGTGGCATGAGTACACGCTCTTTAGTAAGATAATTTCTATTGTATTTTTAGTATTTGTATTCCTGTTGCTGGTTGGAATATTCTTCATTGCCATGCGAACGGGCAACGAATGATACAGGGCTTTGAGATGACAAAACAGACCAGAGGATAAACCATGCAGATAGATGTCACGGAAGTTGACTTTAATAAAGTAGATGAAACTTATTCACGGATAACCAAACAGCTTATCAAAAGAAAGTGCATGATCACCACTATGGAGAGCTGCACATCCGGATTTATCGCATCTCTTATAACTGATACGGAAGGATCTTCTGCCATTATGAAAGGAGCCTTTGTTACCTACAGTAACGAAGCAAAAGTAATGGAGGGGGTTCCGAAGGAAGTTATAGATGAGTATGGGGTGTATTCAAAAGAGACAGCCCTTGAAATGGCAAGAACTTGCAGGAAAAAGCTTTCTTCTGATATAGGAGTTGGAGTTACAGGAACATTCGGGAATCCCGATCCTGCAAATGCAGACAGCGTACCGGGTGAAGTATATATAGCAGTTTCTTCCGGGAATTATGAGGATTGCATCACCCTTACTATAAAAGGAAAAGGCAGCCGCCGCGTATGCAAATATGCAGTCGCAGAAGCCGCCTCCAAAATGATCATGCAATTGTTAACTTAAATACGACAGGCATATCGCCGTTTGTAGTGCAGCTGATGTGAAGAGCATCAGCTGTATGTTTATATTCAGCCTTTTTATTTTCTGAGAGGCAATGAACATCCAGGATTTTTCCCATATAAAAACCATCCTTTGCTGCAAAGGACTTAACTGTATATTCGCCGTTTGCAGAAGGTCTCATGGCTGCAATGTAAAGGCATCCGTTTCCTGCCATGAATCTGAAGTCCTCTGAAGAGAAGGCTTTTGCTGTGCCGTCCTGGAACTGTCCTTCAACAACAGCGGTAGGGCCTTCACCGAATTTCTTGTAGGGTTTTGCATCAAATACCGCTTCGTGGTTTTTAGAGAGCCATTTTCCCATATCTTCCAATATCTTGGTCTCTTCCTCAGAGAAGGTTCCGTCTGCCTTGGGGCCTATGTTAAGAAGGAGAGTTCCGTTTTTTGAAGCGATATCCAGAAGATCGCAGAGGATATCTTTTGCCTGCTTGTATGTATTTCCTGTTGTGTAGCACCAGGAATTAAAAGCCATAGCGGTGTCACTCTGCCATCTGAAGGGCTTCTGAGCAGATAACTGACCTCTCTCAATATCAGGAACAGCAATTCCAAAGGGAATGGTGTCATGCTTGTAGTTAACTACAACCTCTTTTCCGCGCTCTGCAGCTCTGTTGTAGTAGTAGGCAAGCATCTTTTTAAGGTAGGGACGAAGCTCAACCTTGTGAATCCACCAGTCAAAATAAAGGACATTTGGATCGTATTTATCTATGATCTCGCAGGTCCTGACGAGCCAGTCCTGCATATATTCATCAGTCATGGTGCAGCTGTTTTCGATAGCGTTGAAGTCCTTGGGACCTGGAACTGAAGGCCAGTACAAGTCACCTCTTTGGAACTGCCCTGTGATGTCACTTTCGAACTCTCTGCCAACGCCCTGGAACCAGAAATGCTCAATTCTGTGAGAGGATGTTCCAAAAACAAGGCCTTCCTTTTCACAGTTTTCCTTAAGTTCTCCCAGAATGTTCTTGCAGGGACCCATGTCTGCAGCGTTGTAGGAAGAAAGCTCGGTCTCATACATCTGGAAGCCGTCGTGATGCTCTGCTACAGGAATCACGTATTGAGCACCTGCGTTTTTAAAGGTACTTATCCATTTATTTGCGTCGAAATTCTCCGCTTTGAACATAGGAATGAAATCCTTATAGCCAAATTCGGAGTGTTTGCCGTAAGTCTCTACGTGGTGCTTGTAGGCAACAGAATCCTTGACGTACATATTTCTTGAGTACCACTCGTTGTCATAGGCAGGAACTGAAAATACGCCGAAGTGGATAAAGATACCAAAGCGCATCTTGTCATACCATTTCGGAGAAGAATAATTTGCAAGAGAATCCCAGTTGTCGCTGTAGGGACCCTTTTTAATCACAGCATCGATTGCTGCAAGCTTTTCGTCCATGTTGTAGTTTTTCATAACGCCTCCCGTTTTTTACTGTAACCAAAAAATGTAAACAAGGAGAATTATACGGAAAAACATCTCCCTAGTATACGGGAATAATTTGATAAATTTGACGGCATTTATTTGTGAAAT
The DNA here is from genome assembly GCA_024690485.1 of Butyrivibrio sp. Taxonomy (GTDB): domain Bacteria; phylum Bacillota; class Clostridia; order Lachnospirales; family Lachnospiraceae; genus Butyrivibrio. Next base: position 17,230 of record JAILPB010000094.1, read on the forward strand.
ATTGCGGCGGTTTTCTAATAGAATTTTAAAAATACTACACATATTTTCATCGGAAATGGGGTACAATAGATAAGTACATTTTTTATTTATTGGGAGGATATACAAATGAGTCAGGAAAAAGTTGATGCTTACAAAAAGGAGAAAAAAGGCAGAAAGGCAAGACTTGCAAAGCAGAAGAAGATACAGAAGATCGCTAAGGTCGTAAGCCTTGTAGTTGTAATTGCTCTTTGCGGACTTATTGCATGGAAGGTATATGATTCTAAGCATGTAGTTGCGAGCACAGAGGTTTCAGAGGAAGCACCTGCAGCGGAGGCAACAACTGGAGTAGCTCCTGAGACAGCAGAAGATACAGAAGCGGTAACAGAGGAAACAGAGACCACAGAAGAGGCAACAGATGCTGAAACTGAGGAGCCTGCAGCAGAAGAAGAGTCAAGCGAAGCTACAGAAGAGGTTTCCGAATAATTTAGAGTATAAAAAGTTTAAAAAGGGGAAAGGTAATGCTAAAAGAATATAAACCTTCAGAGATTGAAAACCTGAAGATTCATGGTAGAACAGGCAAGACCAAGGACCCCGTTACTTTATTCTGGTCAGCATCCGGAATAGAGATGAACGTAAAAGCATGTGAAATCCGCATAAGATATTATGCGGATTTTGATGTCTTTGAGCCTTGGATCGATGTTCTTGTAAACGGAGTAAGATATCAGAGAAGACCTTTGGAAAAGGGCACACACGAGATCAGCATCTGGAGAAGTACTGAGAGTGCAAACGGAGAAGAGATTCCCGTAAGAAATATCAAGATCCTGCGAGATACGCCTGCCATGGCAGGAGATGCTTCAACTACCGTTCAGATAGAAGCTATCTATTCTGACGGAGCCTTTGAAAAGATAGATGAACCCAAGATGAAATTAGAGTTTGTGGGCGACAGCATAACTTCCGGTGAAGGCTGCATGGGACCTACCTATGAGATGAACTGGAACAGTGCCTGCTTTGACGTTGTGGATCATTATGCATACATGACAGCCAAGGAGCTTTCTGCCGATTATCAGCTCTTTAGCCAGAGCGGATGGGGGCTTTGCTGGTCCTGGTATGGCAATCCTGCAGAGAATATGCCTTCCCACTACGACAACATATGCTCACTTGTTCCGAAAGGAAAACTTGAGAAACTCGGAGCCTTTGATAAATATGAAGGAGAAGCTTTTGAGCCTGATGTAGTAATAGTTAATCTTGGTACAAACGATATCGGTGCATTTTCAGATGCAGCCCATGATAATGCCAAGGCCATGAATTTTGACAATACACATTCACTTATAGATGGTAAAATAAATGAGGATGACAGGAAGATACTTCATGATGGCGCAGCTTCATTCCTTACCCACTTAAGGGAAAAACATCCAAAGGCTATGCTTATATGGGCTTATGGAATGCTTCTTGCTGATGATTCACCGGCACTTACAGATGATATGAGCAGTCTCCTTGAAGGAGCAGTTTCTTCATATGCTAAGGATAACAATGATGGCAATGCCTTCTATGTAAGACTTCCGCTTACAGAAGAGGATGGATTTGGGGCAAGATTCCATCCGGGACATAAGTCTCATGAAAACACTGCAAAGTGTCTTGCGGATTTTATCAGAGAAAAGTTTTAAGCACAAAAAGAATGGAGGAGTTGTATGGAACAGAAAGAGAAAAAAAATAGTTGGCTCAGCGCTTTGATCATAGGCCTTAGCGTGGTAATAAGCTGCCTTGCTATAGCATATGGTCTTGCTCATTTTAAATCAGAGAGTACCCATGTTATTACAGCAACTGGTAGCGCCAGCGTGGATTTTGATGCAGATATCATTATCTGGAGAGGTTCCTTCTCATCAGTTTCTTATACATCCGAAGCAGCTTATGACAAGATAAAGACTGATGCCAATATCGTTAAGACTTACCTTCTGGATAACGGCGTCACTGAAGACGAGGTAGTATTTGATTCTGTGGATATCGGAAGAACTTACAGGGATATCTATGACGTTAATGGTAACTATGCGGGATCTGAGCCTGATGGCTACAGCCTTTCACAGAGTGTGACCATAACTTCTAATAATATGGATACTGTAGAGAGAATTTCCAGAGAGATCTCAACACTTCTTGATAAGGGAGTAGAGCTTTCATCCAACTCTCCTGAATATTATTATTCAGACCTTGATGCATTAAAACTTGATCTTATTGATAAGGCTTCCATAAATGCAAAGGAAAGAATTGACATCGTTGCCAAGAATTCCGGAGCAAGCATTGGTAAGCTTAAGAATTCAAGCCTTGGTGTTTTCCAGATCACTGCAAAAAACACAGGTACAGCAAGCTATTCTTATGACGGAGCTTTTGATACAAGTTCAAGACATAAGACAGCAACTATCACTGTAAGACTTGAATATGATTTGAAATAACTGAATTAATGGGGAAGACCGGCTCTTGGGAAGAGCCGGTCTTTTTTAAATTATTATGAAGAAAAGTGTTTATAGGGGTGTCAGGTATTGCTCCTGACATGTTTATAATAACCTAAAACTGGAAACAAAAAGTGTTTATTATGTGTTTTTTTTGTGAAAAGAGTTTCCATCAAATAAAAGTTTTATGCCTTAAACTTTTTGTTTATAGATAGGGAAGTATCTGTAGACTACAATTAATCCAAACGATAATTATTTAACAATAGTTGGCAAGAACTATTAAATCAGGAGGTTTTTTATGAAATATCCAAAGCTTTTCGAGCCCATTAAGATAGGCAAGCTCGAAATCAAGAACCGCTACTGCATGGCTCCCATGGGTCCTTTGGGACTTGGAGACTGTGAAGGTGGCTGGAACGACAGAGGTATTGAATACTACACAAGAAGAGCGAAGGGTGGAATCGGTCTTATCATCACCGGTGTTACATTCTCAGACACTGAGGTTGAAAAGCCCTCTTTCCCCAACACTCCCAACTCTACCTATAACCCTGTACAGTTTGTAAGAACAAGTCGCGAGATGACCGAGAAGGTTCACGCTTACGGTTCAAAGATCTTCTTACAGATGAGTGGTGGATTCGGACGAGTAACTATCCCTACAAACCTTGGAGAGTTCCCTCCGGTATCTGCTTCACCTGTTCCCCACAGATGGCTTGATAAGACCTGCAGACCTCTTACAGTAGAGGAAATCCACGGTATCGTTGAGAGCTTTGGTAAAGGTGCATATAACGCAAAGAGAGCAGGCTTCGACGGCGTTGAGATTCACGCTGTTCACGAAGGATATCTGATCGATCAGTTCGCTATCTCATTCTTTAACATGAGAAACGATGAGTATGGCGGATCACTTGAGAACAGACTTCGTTTTGCCAAGGAAATCCGTGAAGAGATTGCTAAGACCTGCGGATGGGATTTCCCTGTAGCAATGAGATTCTCACTTAAGAGTATGATCAAGGACTTCAGAGATGGTGCGCTTCCCGGAGAAGAATTTGTTGAAAAGGGACGTGACATTGAGGAAGGTATCGAGGCAGCTAAGCTTCTTGAGAAGTTTGGATATGATGCCCTCGACGTAGATGCCGGAACCTATGATGCCTGGTGGTGGAATCATCCCCCGATGTATATGGAGAAAGCTCCTTACAAGGAGTTCGCAAGAATCACTAAGGAAAACGTTAACATCCCTGTTATCATGGCAGGCCGTGTGGACAATCCTGACACAGCAGCAGAGTGCCTTGATAAGGACATCTGCGATATGATAAGCCTTGGTCGTCCTACGCTTGCAGATCCTGATATTGTTAATAAGATAAGAAGAAATCAGGTAAGCCAGATCCGTCCTTGCATCAGCTGTCAGGAAGGTTGTATGGGACGTATCCAGACCTACTCACTTATCAACTGTGCGGTTAACCCTCAGTGTGGTAAAGAGAAGCTTAACGCTTACAATCCCATTACTAAGAAAAAGAAGGTTCTTATTGTCGGTGGTGGCGTAGCAGGTTGCGAAGCTGCAAGAGTTCTTGCTGAGAGAGGCCACGAGGCTGTTGTATATGAGAAGATAGGAAGACTTGGTGGAAATCTTATCCCCGGTGGTGCTCCTGATTTCAAGGAAGACGATATCGCTCTTGCTAAGTGGTATGAGGATGAACTTAAGAGACTTTCAGTTGAGGTTCACCTTAACACAGTAGCTGAGGATAAGGAGATCCTTGATAGCAAGTATGATGCAGTTATCCTTGCTACAGGTTCAAGACCTAAGATGTTCTCTCTTGGAGATGATGAGAAGGTATATGCTGCTGAGCAGGTGCTTCTCGGAGAAAAGGATCCCGGACAGGAAGTTGCTGTTGTTGGTGGCGGTCTTGTAGGATGCGAGCTTGCACTTGATCTTGCAATGAAGGGTAAGAAGGTAACTATCCTTGAAGCGCTTGATAAGCTTATGGCAGTTAACGGACCTCTTTGCAGTGCTAACAAGGAAATGCTTGAGAAACTCATTCCTTACAACGGAATTGATGTAATCTGCGGAGCAAAGGTTGAATCCTACGAAGGCGGAGTCCTCAAGGCAACTGCAGCAGATGGACAAAAAGAAGTTAAAGCTGACAGCGTAGTTCTCTGCGTAGGTTATGCAAGTGAGAATACTCTCTACAACAAACTTCAGAGCGAAGTTGATGAGATGTACTTACTTGGTGATGCAAGACAGGTTTCAAACATCATGTATGCAATCTGGGATGCATTTGAAGTAGCAAACAATATCTGATAAAAAATGTGGATAACACTCCCCGTGGCAGGCTTAAAGTTTGCCCCGGGGAGATTTTTATATTAAAATTTTGGTCGAAACAATAAACTTTAGACAGAGGATTATTAGTTTTGAATACCAAGAATTTTAAGTGCTTTCAGGTTGTATATGAGGAAAGAAATATCACGGCTGCAGCTAATAAGCTGTTTTTGTCACCCCAGGGACTTAGTAAGATAATAAAAAGTCTTGAGGATGAGTGCGGCACTGCCCTTTTTGTAAGAGGAAAGGACGGACTTCAGCCAACAGAGAGTGGCAAACTCTTTTATGATAAGTCAAAAGAAGTGATAAGAGATCTCAATGAGATGTTTACTTCAATAGAAGCTCTTGGCCAAAAGGATAAGAGATTTAAGCTGGGATTTGCTCTTGGAACCATAAGGTCTGTGGATATAAGTTCCATACATGAATTTATGGAAGAGAGACCTGAGATTGTGGGCAGCTGGCAGGAGAGAAGTAATGAAACCGTTTATAGGGCTGTGACAAACGGTGATATCAGCTTTGGTTTTGTGGTAGGTAAACCTAAGGATAAATGTCTAAAGGGCGTATGTATCAAGTCTAACGAAGTGGTACTCTATGTGTATAAAGGCCACAGGCTGTGGGATAAGGAAGAGGTTTCATTATCTGATATAAAAAACGAAAAGATAATATCCATGAATAAAAATTTCCATATATATGAAGATATAGTCAATGCCTGCAGACTCCATGAGTTTCAGCCGGATATAGTGGCTATGGTTGGAGAGGGAGAGTCCATAAAGCAGCTTGTAAAGAACAAGGTTGGAATAGGAATATCTCCTGACTTTTTAAGCGAAGATAAAAATGTAAAGGCTCTCAAAATCCGCGATGCATACACGTGGGATATATACGGAATTTTCAGGGAAGATTCACCGGATATTCAGCTGGCAGAAGAGCTTGTAGCCAGATTAAAGAATAAATAATAATGAGACTTTTCTATGAATTTGTAAAAATTCATAATGAAAAAGTCTCATTTTGTTTATATACTATTCTTTGTTAGATATGATTTAAGTAATGCGTGGAGGTTACAAGAATGCAGGATAAATTACCAAAGAGAAGTGAAGTTGCTAAGGAGCTTACATGGAGGCTTGAGGATATATATCCAGATGAAGCACAGTGGGAAAAGGAGAAGAACGAGACCCTTGCTATTGCTGATGAGATCAGTACATTTGCAGGAAAACTTGGGGATAGCGCAGAGACTCTTCTTAAGGTTCTTGAATTGAATGAGAAGCTTGAGCTTTTATTTGCCAGAGTCTTTGGTTATGCTCACATGAGACAGGACGAGGATACAGCAAACGCTAAGTATCAGGGAATGGAACAGGTTGCAATGTCTGTTTATGTGCAGCTTGGTGAGAAGACATCCTTCGTAAGCCCTGAGATTCTTGACATTTCAGATGAAAAGATGGAGCAGTTTAAAAAGGATGCTCCCGGTCTTTCAAGATATGAAGTTATGATCAAGGAGATTCGCAGAAAGAGAGCGCATACCTTAAGCCCTGAGTTTGAGCAGCTTCTTGCTTCAACAGGAGAGATGCAGGAGGCACCGGAGAGATGCTTCTCAATGCTGACAGATGCTGACCTTAAGTTCCCAAGTGTCGAGGATTCTGAAGGAAAAGAAGTGCAGCTTTCAAACGGAAGATTTGTTCCGGTCCAGATGTCTAAGGACAGAGAACTCAGAAAGAGAGCTTTTGAAGCATTTTACAAGAGATATGAGGAGTTTAAGAACGTTCTTGCAGCTACTTATGATGCTGAAGTAAAGTCGCGTATCTTTAATGCAAAGGCAAGAAAGTATAATTCAACCTTTGAGGCAGCAGTTGACGGTAACAACGTTGACCCCAAGGTTTGCGACAGACTTTTCGAGGCAGTTCACAACAATCTCGATAAGATGCACCGCTATGTAGAGCTTCGTAAAAAGCTTCTTGGTGTTGACGAACTTCACATGTATGACGTTTATGTTTCCATGGTTAACGATTTTGATATGGAAGTTGACTATGAAAAAGCTAAGGAGATATCACTTGAGGCCCTTGCTCCTCTCGGAGAGGACTACCTTGAAATTGTAAAGGAAGCTTACGAGAACCGCTGGATTGACGTGGTTGAGAATGAGGGAAAGAGAAGCGGCGCTTATTCAAGCGGTGTATACGGTGTTCATCCTTACATGCTTCTTAACTACAATAATACACTTGAGGATGTATTCACTCTTGTTCATGAGATGGGTCACTCAATGCATACATGGTATTCAGATCATGAGCAGACTATTATTGATGCAGAGTACAAGATATTCGTTGCGGAAGTGGCTTCTACAACTAACGAGATACTTCTTTACAACTACTTAAAGGATCGCGCTAAGACTAAGGAAGAGAAGGCATATATCATCAATCACTTCCTTGAAGGCTTCAAAGGAACTCTTTACAGACAGACAATGTTTGAGGAGTTTGAGAGAAAGACAAATGCCATGGCTGAAAACGGCGAGCCTCTTACCGCTGAGTCTCTTACAAAGGTTTATTATAACCTTAACAAGGAATACTTTGGAGAAGCTATGGTATCAGATCCGCTTATTGCTAACGAGTGGAGCCGTATACCTCACTTCTATTACAACTTCTATGTATATCAGTATGCTACAAGCTATGCAGCATCAGTTGCTATTGCAAATCGTATTCTTAAGGAAGGCGCACCTGCAGCAGAGCAGTTTAAGAAGTTCTTAAAGAGCGGATGTACACAGGATCCTGTAAGCCTTCTTAAGATTGCAGGAGTTGATCTTACAACTGCTCAGCCTATCGAGGATGCACTTAAAGTATTTGGCGACGCTATAGCTGAGATGGAAGAGCTTTATAAAGACTGAGGTTAAAATGATGATTCAGGACATTTTTCCGGCAAAACTTGATAATCACTATTGCGCAGACGCTGTGCCTGATGAAGATAGTTATATATTCTCATTTATCGGGGATGAGCTTCTCTATAAGATTACTGATAGCACAAAGTCCATAAGCTATCCTACTCTTTCGGACTTTGTGACCTTGGATCTGAGCGATCTTGTGTATTTGTTCAAAGTTGATGATAGGAAGTATTTCCTTTTACTTGCGCAGGCCTATGTTTCAAGCGAATTTTCTTATCATAAGATGAGAGAGCTTAGAAACGATTACTACCTTCCAAAGAAGGATATATTTGCTGCCTTTACGGCTTATCAGTTATCAGAGTGGTATTTGGTTACCAAGTACTGCGGAAAATGCGGAAGAATCAATGTAAATGACAAGGTGGAAAGGGCAAGGGTATGTCCTAACTGCGGAAACAAGATATATCCTCGCATCAATCCTGCTGTCATTATCGGAATCTGTGATAAAGAGACGAATCGCATCCTTCTTACAAAATACAGGACGGGATTTGCCCACAATGCTCTGGTTGCAGGCTTTACCGAGATAGGTGAGACTCTGGAGGGTACAGTAGAGCGCGAATCCATGGAGGAAGTAGGTCTTAAGGTTAAGAACATAAGATACTACAAGTCACAGCCCTGGGCCGTTGCCAGCGATATCCTTATGGGATATTTCTGTGATGTGGATGGGGATAAGGATATAACGATGGATACAGGGGAGCTTAAATATGCCGAGTGGGTAGCACCGGAGGATATTGTGCTTCAGCCTATTGAGTACAGCTTAACTAACGAGATGATGAAGCTTTTTAAGGAAAAAGGATACGAAGGTACCCTTTGACCGATATCAGATTTTGAAGAACCGGTATTTTAATGGAGGATTTTTTATGTCAAAAGAAGTATGGCGCCCCGGGAATATGTTATATCCCATTCCTGCAGTAATGGTAAGCTGCCAGAGAGAGGGTGAAAAACCTAATATCATAACAGTGGCCTGGGCAGGAAATATCTGCAGCTCACCGGCTATGCTCTCCATATCTGTGAGAAAAGAGCGCTATTCCTATGACATTATTAAAGAAACCGGGGAATTTGTAGTGAATCTCACAAACAAAAAGCTTACCCGCGCAACCGACTGGTGCGGTGTAAGATCCGGCAAGGACTACGATAAGTTCAAGGAGATGAAGCTTACACCACAGAAATCAGTAAATGTGGCTGCTCCCGGAATCGAGGAGAGCCCCGTAAACATCGAGTGTAAGGTTAAGTCAGTGGTTGAGCTTGGAAGCCATGATCTGTTCATAGCAGAGGTTGTCTGCGTTACAGTTGATGATAAGTACATCGACGAGAGGGGCAGATTCGATATGAAGAAAGCTGGTCTTGTGGCATATTCCCACGGCGAATACTTCAGCCTTGGAGAGAAGCTTGGCAAGTTCGGCTACAGTGTGGTTAAGAAATCCCCAAAGGGCAAAAAGAAAAAGAAGAAATAATTAAAAATCTATTAAACATAGCATAATAAACACTTTTTCGTGCGTTTTGGTTGTAGTATTAACCTAGATGATTAGATGCTATATAGCAAAAAGTTACTGAGGGTGAGATTATGTTAGCGATGATAGTAAAGATGTCTCTTATTGTTTTGGGACATGTAGTACTTACGGTTATCCTGTGGAACCTTACAAAAGAAAAGAAAGTAACTTCTTTGATTAGAATTATCATAGGAGTTATCTATGGCGGCTGCGCCGTTTTATCCACCCATTTTGGCGTAGGCTTCAGTCACATGGTCATTAATGTAAGAGATTTAGGGCCTATGGCGGCAGGCCTTTTCTTTGATCCAGGAGCAGGTATCATCGCAGGCCTCATTGGAGGTATAGAGAGATATATTGCAGGAACATATTTTGGTGTGGGTTCCTATACAAGGATTGCCTGTAGTCTTTCAACCTGCCTGTCAGGTTTTGTGGCAGCAGCGCTAAATCTATATATTTTTAAAACGAAGAAGCCATCGGCAACATATGCATTCTTTATGGGCGCGGTTATGGAAGTTTTCCATATGTACGTAGTATTTGTGACCCATAGGAATGATATGGTCATGGCTTTTTATGTTGTAAAAACCTGTGCAATTCCCATGATCATCTTCACAGGAATAGGTCTGGCACTTATTTCACTTGTTATCAGATATCTGGCTGAAGGCTATCATTTAACTTTCAAAAAGAAGAAGGACGAGGAAATCAAGGTATCTCAGCAGTTCCAGTTCTGGCTCTTTGTGGTAACAGGATCGATCATCATCTTCAGCTTTATTTTCTCATTTAATATTCAGACCCAGTCTGCAATTCAAAATGCAAGAGACAGGCTTGAGGATATCGCTTCCGATATCAGATCCAGCTACTATACAGTTAATAAATACGGTAGCGATCTTGGAATCTTAAGCTTCCATGTGGGAACTGACGGAACCTTTGACATAATCAATAATTCCGGAGTAGTTGTTGCAGGAAAACATATAGGTGGATTTCTTGGTGAGGCAGACCAGGCTGTCATAAGCGAATATGAGGATGGAACCTTTAAAGAGGATACACTGTTTGGTGAGAGATGCTTTTGCTATACGGAAAAGCTTACATCTACGTTAATATTGCTCCTAAGGCTCCCTTCAGAGGAGGTCTACTCTGAGAGAGATGCAGCTGCCTATGAAAGTGCATTTTCCGACATCCTTTTGTTTGCAGTAATCTATGTGCTTATATCCATGCTTGTTAAGTCCATTGTTGTGGATAACTTAGACCTTGTAAATGAGTCCTTAAATAAAATCACTAACGGTAACCTCAATGAGACAGTTTCCGTGTACAATTCTTCGGAGTTTGCGTCCCTTTCAAATGATATAAATCAGACAGTTGATGTCTTAAAGAGCTATATCGAGGCTGCGGAAAAGAGAATAGCAGAGGAGCTGGAATTTGCAAGGACCATTCAGGAGTCTGCGCTTCCAAGGACTTTCAACTATCCCAAGGATATGTTTGAAATATATGCCACCATGGATACAGCAAAGGAAGTAGGCGGAGACTTTTATGACTTCTTCTTTGTTAGCCCCACCAAGTTGTGTATGGTTATGGCTGATGTTTCCGGCAAGGGAATTCCTGCGGCACTTTTCATGATGAGGAGTAAGACCGCAATTAAGACCACGGCAGAATCCGGCCTTTCTCCTGCTGAGGTTTTGAAAAAAGCCAATGATACCCTCTGCGAAGGAAATGAAGCGGATATGTTTGTTACTGTATGGCTTGGAATTGTGGACCTGAACACAGGTTACATGCAGTGTGCAAATGCAGGACATGAGTATCCTATAATAAAAAGAGAGGGCGGCGACTTCGAACTTTATAAGGATAAGCACTGCATGGCAGTTGGAGCTATGGAAGGACTTTCCTTTAAGGAATATGATATTCAGCTTAATACGGGAGATACCATCTTTGTTTACACAGACGGTATTCCTGAAGCCATAAATAAAAACGAGGAGCAATTTGGCTTAGACAGAACCCTTTCTGTTCTAAATAAGAACAAGGATGTGTCTATGGACAGATTACTTCCTCGTGTAAAATCCGAGATCGATGCCTTCGTAGGAGAGGCCGATCAGTTTGATGATGTCACAATGCTTGGCTTTAAGTATGTGGGAAAACAAAAGTTATGACTTCTTGCGTGCTTTTTCGCTTTGGCACGTAAGAATTCATAAGTCAGCTTGCAAGATCTCTTTTGGTATAAGTTATATATGTGCCTCCGATGGCAGCGATTATCACGATCAAAGCGATGATAATGCTATACTCGGGGGCATTTTTACCGGCAAAAATCTCAGAAGCATTGGTGTAGGAAAAGGGACCGATAAAGAGATAGTCCTTCATAGAAGGAACGACTCTGCCCACTAGGTCATAGGAATAGAATACCAGGGCGATTCCAAGACCAAGTCCCATGCGGTTCTTACTTGATATTGATGAAAACAGGTAAGAAATCGAAGCCACTTCTATGTTCATAAGAAGCATCCCAAGGAGGAATGTCATCATGTCCTTAGTAGGGATATCTTCTCCAAGATATGCAAATGCAAGGAAATAGAAGGCTCCGCATATTGCCGTAAATAGTACAAGATGTATAAGGAGAGATATAGCCTTTCCTGTAATTACTTTCCATCTGTTAATTGGCAGGGAGAACAGAAACTCACCTGTGTGGCCATCTTCCTCCTTGGATAAAAGGCATGAAGCAAGGAATGCAGCAAAAAGTGCACTTCCAAGACCGTGTACGGTTCCGACTTCAGTTGCAAAAAAGCCCGGCAGGGTTGCGATACTTAAGGTGCTCATTCCAAAGGCGTCAGAGAATGCCCCCATCTTGGAAAACTGATCCGCCATATCCATCACGTCTCCCTCCATACTCTGGTACATGATAGTACAGATAAATCCAAGGATTCCAACTGAGAGACTCCATATAAGCATGTTTTTGATATTAAGTTTAAATTCCTGAATAGTTACTGCGATCATTATTGTTCCTCCGATTCGTTTTCATAGAAATGCATGAACAATTCCTCCAAAGAGGGTTCTTCTATTGTTAGGTTCTCGATTTTTCTGCTTCCAAGGGATGCTATAAGTTCATTGATATCTCCCTTAAAAACAAAGTCTTCCTGTTTGCCGTCTGCTGTCAGTTTTACGTTTTTGACGGAGGTCTTTATAAGTTCCTCCACAGGGGCTGTTTTGATCAGGTGACCTTCTCTCATTACCGCAGCTCTGTCGCAGTAGCGCTTAACTTCAGGAAGAACGTGGGTTGAAAGCATGCAGGTCGTACCCTTGCCCACATATTCTTTAATTAGTTCAAAGAAGGTATTTTGCATAAGAGGGTCAAGTCCGCTTGTTGGCTCGTCAAATATGAAAAGTTTTGGCCTGTGCTGCATAGCGCATACAATAGATACCTTCTTTCTGTTTCCAAGAGACAGCTCTTTTATCTTCTTGGAGGTGTCAATCTTAAGTCTGTCACAGAGCATTGCGGCTTCTTTTGCACAGTCGAGCCCTCTTACGGCGGCTGCATAATTGATGACCTCTGACACCTTCATAGTGGGATAAAAAAGTGCTTCCGAGGGCATGTAACCCACTTCTCTAAGGATCTTTTCATGGTCCTTTATGCTGTCCATCCCAAGTATCTGTATATTTCCTGAATTAAACTTAAGAAAACCAAGCATTGACCTGATGGTTGTTGATTTACCTGCGCCATTTGGCCCTATGAATCCAAAGATTTCGCCTTCGTGAACATCAAAGGATACGTCTGCTACGCCTCGTTTCTTTCCATATGTTTTTGTCAGATTTTGGATACTGATCACATTTTCCATAACATTTCCTTTCCTGATTTCCTAAAACTTTTTTCTTTAAAACTCTTTCTGTAATCATTATCAGCTATAAAAAAGCCCCAAACAATGGGACTGCGGGTAAGCTGCACTTATTTGCCCTTATCTGACACTTTTCATATTCCCCTTGCTTTTTAGCTAAAAAATATTAAAATTGAGGTAAATAATTTACGCAGAGGTTTTCTTATGGATATAAAGTACATTGAGCAGTGTAGAATTTTTGTTATTGAGACAGAAAACACCAGTTACTGTATAGGGGCATACGATGAAGAGGGATTTCCGGGTCACCTGTACTATGGAGATAAGCTGGATATTCAGGATATTCCCTATTTGCTAAAGGTCTTGGAGCCGGGATATACAGCATCTTCTAATATGCG
>JAILPB010000110.1 GCA_024690485.1 Butyrivibrio sp.
GTGACCTTATCCCTTATTCTTTATCTTTTATCAGATTCTAGCCTTACTATATTATGCAAGCTTCTTTCCTGTAAGGAGTTCGTAAGCTTCTTCGTATTTCTCGATTGTCTTGTCGATTACGTCCTGAGGAAGGTTGTAATCGCTCTCCGGATTAGCCTTGAGCCAATCACGAACGAACTGCTTATCAAATGAAGGCTGGCTCTTTCCAGGCTCATATCCTTCTACAGGCCAGAAACGGCTGCTATCAGGAGTGAGCATCTCATCTGCAAGAACAACCTCACCATCCTCATTAAGACCAAACTCAAACTTTGTATCTGCTATGATGATACCCTTTGTAAGAGCATAGTCTGCGCATTTCTTGTAAAGTGCAATTGTGTAATCACGAAGCTTTTCTGCATACTCTTTTCCGCGGCCGGGGAAGTCTCTCTCGAGAACTTCTACAGAACGCTCAAAATCAATATTCTCGTCGTGATCACCAATCTCAGCCTTTGTTGAAGGTGTGTAAATGGGTTCAGGGAGCTTATCGCATTCCTTAAGTCCCTCAGGAAGCTTGATGCCACATACTGTGCCATTTTCCTTGTAACTGTTCCAGCCACTTCCTGTGATATAGCCTCTTACAATGCACTCTATAGGAAGCATGGTAAGCTTTTTGCAAAGCATACTGTTTCCGGTAAACTCAGGCTTTCTGAAAAACTCTGGCATATCAGCTGTATCAACGCTGATCATGTGGTTAGGAACAATGTCCCCCGTGTAATCGAACCAGAACTTGGACATCTGAGTAAGAACTGATCCTTTCTTCTCAACCTTGTTCTTAAGGATTACATCGAAGGCAGATATTCTGTCAGTTGCTACCATGATAAGGCCTTCACCTATATCATAGATCTCGCGGACCTTTCCTTCTTTTACCGGACTAAATTCTTTCATGCTTCCTCCCTTTCTGCGCAAGCTGCGCACTAAAAAATTTTATCTGTATCCAAAAGATGGTAAATACTCAAAAATCAATCATCACTGTCTTCATCTTCATTTGTGCTATAAACAGTACGCTTTCTTGCCATTGCGTCGCTCTCAAGATATTCGTCATAAGTAGAACGCTTATCGATGAGAGATCCGTCAGGAAGAATCTCCATTATTCTATTTGCTGTTGTCTGAACAACCTGGTGGTCTCTGCAGGCAAAAAGCTCAACTCCGGGGAACTTGATCATACCCTGGTTAAGAGCTGTAATAGATTCCATGTCGAGGTGGTTTGTAGGCTCATCGAAGATCAGGCAGTTAGCACCACTTATCATCATCTTTGAAAGCATACAACGAACCTTCTCACCTCCGGAGAGGACTTTAACCTTCTTAACTCCGTCCTCACCTGCAAAAAGCATTCTTCCAAGGAATCCTCTTACATAAGTAACATCCTTAACTTCGGAATATCCTGTAAGCCACTCTGTAATTGTGTAGTCGTTATCAAACTCCTTTGTATTATCCTTAGGGAAATATGCCTGGGATGTTGTTACGCCCCACTTATATGTTCCTTCGTCAGGCTCAAGTTCGCCTGTAAGGATCTGGAAAAGTGTTGTCTTTGCAAGCTCGTTACCGCCTACAAAAGCAATCTTGTCATCATGCTGAACAACGAAGGAGATGTTATCAAGAACCTTCGCTCCGTTTATTGTCTTGCTGATGCCCTCAACTGTAAGAACTTCATTACCGATCTCACGCTCAGGTCTAAAGTCGATGTAAGGATACTTTCTTGAAGAAGGCTTAATAGTATCAAGCTCGATCTTCTCAAGGGCTTTCTTACGTGATGTAGCCTGCTTGGACTTTGAAGCGTTAGCAGAGAAACGAGCAATGAACTCTTTTAATTCCTTGATCTGCTCTTCCTTCTTCTTATTTGCTTCCTTCATCTGACGAATCATAAGCTGTGATGACTCATACCAGAAGTCGTAGTTTCCTGCGTAGAGCTGAATCTTGCTGTAATCGATATCAGCGATGTGTGTACATACTTTATTGAGGAAGTATCTGTCGTGAGATACTACGATAACTGTGTTTTCAAAGTTAATAAGGAACTCCTCAAGCCATGCAATAGCGTCCATATCCAAGTGGTTGGTAGGCTCGTCCAGAAGGAGGATATCGGGATTACCAAAAAGTGCTCTTGCAAGAAGAACCTTAACCTTCTGATTACCATCAAGCTCTCTCATGAGCTTATAGTGATGCTCGGTCTCAATACCAAGTCCGTTAAGTAAGCTCTCTGCATCTGACTCAGCTTCCCATCCGTTCATCTCAGCGAATTCAGCCTCAAGCTCACTGGCTCTGATACCGTCTTCATCGGAGAAGTCCTCTTTAGCATAGATGGCATCTTTTTCCTTCATTATCTCATAGAGGCGGGCATTTCCCATGATTACAGTGTCCAGAACAGTGTATTCATCGTATTTAAAGTGATCCTGCTCAAGGAATGAAAGTCTCTCACCGGGAGTAATAACCACATCTCCGTTGGTGGTCTCAAGCTGACCTGATAAGATCTTAAGGAATGTTGACTTACCGGCACCGTTTGCACCGATTATTCCGTAGCAGTTGCCCTCTGTGAACTTAATATTTACATCTTCAAACAGAGCCTTCTTACCAACTCTAAGGGTAACATTGTTTGCACTGATCATTTAAATAACTACCTCCGATTGTGTTTCTACTTATAAAAATAGAATGCCGCTCGCGGCATTCTCGCGCCGAGCGCGGTTGCTGAAAGCAACATATTCCTATCGCGCGAGTGTGCATCCTGCGGAGCAACATTTTGTATAAATGTAACCAACTAGGTATTATATTGGAAGCTCTGTAAAAAAGCAATAAAAACAATAAAAACAGGTACTGAAGGGATCATATCAAAGATCATTAGCTACAGTACCTGTTTTTTAATTATCATTTACATTTTCGCACACTGAAATAATGATGCAGCATCATCCCTCAACAATAAGATATCTGCCATCACCCACATCAAATACTTCTGATGCTTCCATTACATCACCCTCTCCGGGATCAAGGCCAGCCTCCTCGAAATACTCCTCGACTTCCTCAGGAGAACCGACAACTACGGCCATACAGTCCTCAAGAAAAGCCTCTGCCTCTTCTAATGAATCTGCAACATTCTCAGAAAACAATTGTCCCTGATTCTCAAGGAAGCAGTTTAGTACGGCATCATCATAATCATGCATACAAAGCTCACTTTCCCGCAGACACCCCTCTTTGTTACTGCGTTTGTAAAAATCATATTTTTGCTTATAAATAATCACAAACAAGATGGAGTAAAAATGCTACAGTAAGTTGTGATCTTTCATTTCTTTGTAAAGTCTGGCAACCGGAAGTCCAACCACGTTATTGTAGTCACCCTCGATGCCACTTATGTATTTTCCGAAAAGCCCCTGAATTCCATAGGCTCCTGCCTTATCATAGGGCTCGTCGGTATCAAGGTATCCGGAAATCTCTGCCTCTGTCATAGGATTGCATTTAACTTTTGTACATTCACTAAAAGTAAATGAGCAAATGTCATTCTCAGTAGCCTCAGTCCCTGCCTTGTCTGTATAAAAGCAGGTAACTCCGGTATATACCTCGTGAACATCACCCTGCAGGCCGCGGATCATCTTCTCCGCCTCATCTCTGTCGGATGGCTTACCTAGGATGCTCCCTTTATATGATACAACGGTATCTGCGCCTATTACAATTAAAGGCTCTTTACTATCTCTTAAAAGTTTATGAAAAATCTCTTTAGCTTTTTGATGTGATAACTCTTCAACGACCTTACTTGGAACGTTGCTTGTCACTACTTCCTCAGACTCTGCGGGTATTATCTCGTAGGAAAAACCCAGCATCCCAAGGAGTTCTCTCCTTCTCGGCGAGCCCGAAGCCAGAATATATCTGTATTCCATTTACCAAAACCTCTTTCGTGATATATAAGCACAGATATAATACAGAGGAAACTTCATTTTTTCAAGCACCTTGAGTCAAAAATCTCAGAAAACATCTGTTATAAATCACTCCGGGCAAATTTAGTACATCGTTCGCAAAATAACGATGTACTAGTTATCATAGTCCGTGATAATCTCTGTACTCAGGCTCGAATACTCTGCTCTCCGTGATATCCTTGGGCTTAACAAGCTCTGTAGCC
Source organism: Butyrivibrio sp. (assembly GCA_024690485.1). Lineage (GTDB taxonomy): Bacteria > Bacillota > Clostridia > Lachnospirales > Lachnospiraceae > Butyrivibrio. The sequence continues at coordinate 4,139 of JAILPB010000110.1, forward strand.
TCGATACCAAAAATCTTCTGTGAGTTGATGGCATCCTTGCCCCTTCTGTTTACTTTCTGATACTCACCGTTTGCATCCATGATATGCGCCTTCACATTGTCCTTAAGCTCTGTATCAAGGATGTGCCAAAGCTTTGCTCTAAGCTCAGGATTCTCCACAGGGAACATAATTTCCACACGTCTCTCAAGGTTTCTTGGCATCCAGTCTGCACTTGATGCGTAATACTCAGGACTTCCACCATTTTCAAAATAGAAAATCCTACTGTGCTCAAGGAAGTTACCAACGATAGACTTAACTGTTATATTCTCACTGATTCCGGGGATACCTGCCCTAAGACTGCATATACCGCGGACAATGAGTTCTATCTTAACCCCGGCAGCACTTGCTTCATACAAAGCTGCTATAACATCCTTATGACAAATAGAATTCATCTTAGCAACTATTCTTGCAGGTTCGCCGTTTCTTGCATGCTCTGCTTCCCTATGTATAAGATACAGCACTCTGTCCTTAAGCCACAGAGGTGCGATTGTGAGTTTATTCCATGCTACAGGCTCTGAATATCCTGAAAGCATGTTAAATACAGCAGTTGCATCCTCGCCATAGGCTTCAGCGCAGGTAAACATACCAACGTCAGTGTAGAGCTTCGCAGTAGAATCGTTATAGTTACCTGTTGCCAAGTGAACATAACGCCTGATACCATCTTCTTCTTTTCTGACAACAAGTGTTATCTTACTATGAGTCTTAAGACCTTTAAGTCCGTAAATAACGTGGCAACCGGCTTTCTCAAGCATTCTTGCCCATACGATATTGTTCTCTTCATCAAAGCGGGCCTTAAGCTCAACCAGTACAGATACTTGCTTTCCGTTGTCAGCAGCTTTTGCAAGGGCAGCAATGATCGGGGAATTACCACTTACTCTGTAAAGAGTCTGCTTAATTGCCAGTACTTCCGGATCTGATGCCGCTGTCTCAACGAACCTTACAACAGGATCAAAGCTCTCATAGGGGTGATGCATAAGGATATCTCCTTCTCTTATGCACTCGAAGATATCTCTATCAGGTGGAAGCTGCACTACGCCTGCAGGCGGATTGTATCCGTGCTCCTTAAGGTAATCGAACCCGTCTATTCCGTAGAGTTTCATAAGGAACGTCAGATCCAAAGGACCATCTATGGTATAGATTTCCTTCTCTTCAACTCTAAGCTCATCCACAAGAATCTTTAAAAGCCTCTTATCAAAGCCCTTTTCAATCTCAAGTCTTATTGCCTGTCCCCACTGCCTGCGCTTAAGCTGTTTCTCGATTTCCTTAAGCAGATCCTCTGCCTCTTCTTCGTCAATTGAAAGGTCTGCATTTCTTCCAACTCTGAAGGGATAGCAGCAGACAATATCATAGTTAAGGAAAAGCTTTTGAATATTTCTCTCTATTATCTGTTCCAGGAGAATAATTTTCCTAACGCCGCTACTCTCAGGTATTTCCATTATTCTTGGAATAACAGATGGTACCTGAACCATGGCAAATTCCATCTCATCCTCTGTATCCTTGCCCTTAACCAGAGCTCCGATATTCAGAGTCTTGTTTCTGATAAGTGGGAAAGGTCTTGATGAATCCACAGCCATAGGTGTCAAAACAGGATAAACAAATTCATCAAAGTATCTGTCCACATAGTCTGCTTCTTCTTCTGAAAGCTTCTTATAGTCTCTTACAAGCTCTACGCCATTCTCATTTAACGCCGGCAATAACAAGCGGTTGTATGTGTTATACTGCTCTTTCACAAACTCATGAACCGCCTCGGTTACCTTATCAAGCTGCTCTTTAGGAGTCATTCCTGCTATGTCAGGTTTCTTATATCCCGCATGGATCATGTCCTTAAGAGAAGCAATTCTTACCATGAAAAACTCATCCAGGTTACTGGCTGTAATACTTAAAAACTTAAGTTTCTCAAACAAAGGCGTCGCCTTATCCTTAGCTTCAGATAAGCATCTGGCATTGAACTGAAGCCAGCTCAGCTCTCTGTTTATGTAGTAAGCATTGTTATAAAAATCAAGTGTTTTTTCTTTTCCGGAATTTGTATTCTTTGTTGCCACGAAAGCACCCCCTGTACATTATCAGTATTACCAAAACTTTTTTGACCTTAAAGTCTCTTCTGCCTGATTATGGGCCTTAGTCCGTAAACCTGCTCAAAGAACTGGGCTCTTCCCTCAAAGAGGCCTCTCTCCAGGGAAACATCCGCCATAGTATCAACTGATATTTCAAGTTCCTTGTCCTTTACCTGAATCTTGACGTTCTTAAACTTCTGCCTGTGGGTTCTGTCAAGACCATTTGCAAGTCTAAGGATTGCCGTCAGTTTGGATATAGTGAAGTATGATTCCTTATCGATCCCTCTGAATCTGTAGGTACCATCGCTGTAATATTCAAAATTATCATGGTTGAACTTAACCACATTTGCAACAATCGTCCTCTCAAGATGAGACAGACCTATGATCTCAGTAGACATGATTATGTTGTAGGAGCAATCTCCCAGATTAACCATACTTATGTATTTTCCGCAGTCATGAAGTATGGTTGCTATTTCCAATAACAGCCGTTCTCTTTTTCCAAGACCGTGAACTTTCTTCATGCTATCAAAAATATTAAGTGCTATTGTTTGCAAAGTTTCTGATCTTTGCTTACTTCCCATATATCTTCTTGAAATATTCTGAGCGCAAGCCACGATATCTTTTTCAAAGTCATGCTCACTTCTTAGGTATTTCTTTTTCTCCGCATACTCATAGGCAATACCGTCGCAGAGGCATCCGCCCGGAGCCCATATGGTCTCAGCCTTTAATATCTCGCAGATATTACATACCAGAAGGCCTGAAACATAAGTAAGAAGGATATTGTCCTGAGCAAGACCAAGTTTTCTTGAAATGTCAGGGATCGATTCATTGCTCATTCTGTTGATATAGCCGATAAACTCTGAAGCTTTGGCATATCCCTTCTTTTCCATTCCAAGCTTGATTTTTTGCATAACAGGTGATACATAATCATCCAGGAGGATTACATTCTGAACTTTCCTGTCCTTTAAGTGCATCTTGGCAAAAACAGAAAGCTGGGAATCAACCAGTTCCTGCACCAAAAGAGGATACTTTCTGTATCCTGTCTGAATCTGCTGCAAGGTGGAATACAATCTAAGGACACCCAGTCTAAGCTGCTGAGTAGTAACGAGGGTATCGTGATCAAACAGAGAAATCTGTATACTTCCTCCGCCAATATCCACGATAGCAGTGGGTTTTTCCAAAAATTCCGAAAATCCCTCATTGTTAAGAGCCACTGCTTTGTAATCAAGGAATCTCTGCTCCGAATTACTGATAATATCTATCTCAAGACCTGTCCTTTGACGGAGCAGTTCAAGGACATTATCTATATCTCTGGTCTCTCTAAGAGCACTGGTACCGTATGCCTGATATCTGGAGACATCATAGCTTTCCATGATCCTGCTGTACTCAAGAAGTATCTTAATAAGCTCATCCATACGGGCTGCGGGGATTCTTCCCGTAGCATAGGTCTCTGTTCCGAGATCTATCCTGTGCCTTACATGGTCAAGCTCTTTAACGCCCTTTTTCTGGGACATCTCGAATATTTTCATATCAAGCTCATATGAGCCAAGGTCTACTGCAGCAAATACATCTGTTGCCATATCCACTCCCCTCGTCTTCAAGTAATAATCACATAGTAGTTCCTAAAAGATAATCAACAAACTGCTGTGCTGTGCGTCCGGACAAGCCGCCATGGCTCATCTCCCATTTCTGAGCTTCTGCAATAAGCTCATCCTCATTCAAATTTATGCCCTCTCTCTTGGCGAGGACTCTTACGATCTCGTTAAATTCTTTTCTGTCAGGTGAACCAAAATAAATGGTCACGCCAAATCTGCTTGCAAGTGAAAGCTTCTCCTGAACCGTATCGTTCTTATGAAGGTCCTCATCAAGAATTCCGGGCTTATCCTTAAAGCTCTCCTTAATCAGATGTCTTCTGTTGGAAGTAGCATAAATAAGGACATTCTCGGGCTTTTTCTCAAGGCCACCCTCTATAACAGCCTTGAGGTACTTATACTCTGTCTCAAATTCCTCAAAGCTAAGATCATCCATATAAATAATAAACTTGTAATTTCTGCCCTTTATCTGGGAAATTACATCGTTGAGATCCTTGAACTGATGCTTATAAATCTCAATTATTCTAAGGCCTTTGTCAAAGTATTCGTTGGCTATAGCCTTAATACATGAGGATTTTCCTGTTCCCGCATCGCCGTACAAAAGGCAGTTATTTGCCTTTTTACCTGCAAGAAAAGCCTCTGTGTTTTCTACAAGCTTCTTCTTTGCTATCTCATATCCAACAAGGTCATCAAGATGCACATGTCTTATGTTTCTGATAGGCTCTATGTCAACCTCGGAATCTCCGTGCCTTACCCTGAAAGCCTTGTGAAGTCCAAATTTTCCAACTCCATACTGCCCATAAAAGGAAGCCAGCTCTTTTAACATATCATCAGCGCTCTGGCAGCTGGCAAGTGTCTCTGCAAGTTCACAGATTCTGTCCCTGACTCTGGTGTTGTACATTCTGCTCCCGGTTTCCCCTACTCTGTAGTCAAACATTATCTCTAGCTCAGGGATATTCAGTCTTTTTATCATCTCTGAAAAATCAATTTCAAACCAGGCCTTGAATCTCTTCATATCATGAAGGGCAAGTTCTCTCAAGGAACCACCCATCTCGCCCCTGATTTCAGTAGCAAGACTGTATGCATTTTCATCGGATACAAGTAGAAGTGTCAAAAAGGCATGCCAAAGATTGCCGTAGAACCCTCTGCGTGCAGACTCATCCACAAGAACATTCATGCAAAGATGAGCCATTTCTCTTTGGGTGTTTATATCAAAAGTCCCATTCGCCTCATCAGCATTGGCCAGAAGGATAAGACCATCTCTAAGCTCCATCTGTCTGTTAGTAACATTTCTAAAAAGAATAAGCTCATTATCTGCGGCTTTTTCTCCCTCGATATCGAATCCCATATACTCAGCAGCAGGATCAGCAGCAGCAGCTTCGTCCACAGCATTAAGCTCAGAAAGCTTTTCATACTGCCTCTTTCTGCTGATTTCCATGATCTTCCCAAAGAAATCACCCACTGCTTCTCTATTTTCATCGGCTGCTGCAAGTTCCTTGACAGAGCGCAGCTTATCCAGCTCTCTTTGTTTATCGAAGACACTCTTGCCCATGCCCACCTTGCACTCGGCAATCTGCTCACTTACTTTCATCCTGTCTTCAAAAAGATTAATTAACTGTCTGTCTATATCATCGATGTTTTCTCTTAATTCATTCAGGTTCATACGCACTCTCCGTTTTCATTCTTATTTAAAATTTTACAACAGACACGTGATAAGTGCTATACTTTACATATAATTAACAAGATATCGCCGTTGTAAAAATAGCTTTCCCAGAGGATGCAAAAATGAACAATAGACGCTTTTTGTTAGGTTTTTCCATAGTTCTTTTGATAGCAGCAGCTCTTACTGTCTTTTATATTTATTCAAAACGAATTCCATTAAACGACGACTATACCATCGGTAACACCGCAGGAAATCTGCATAATGGAGGTCTTTTCCTTGAGCTCAATGGAAAGGTTTACTTTTCAAATCCCCTTGGGAATAACTGCCTATACTCCATGAATCCTGACGAGACAGACCTAAAAGAGCTCACAATGATGAACACAAGAAATATTAACGGAGCCGGAAAATACCTGTATTTTTACATGGACTATTCTAAAACCGGCGCTCCCGATAACATCAAAGGTCTCGGCCGAGTATCAACTTACTACGGTCTTTACAGGTCGGACTTAAACGGTCAGAACCAAAAGCTCCTGTCATGGAACAGAATCTCAGACATTCAGCTTGTGGGAAATAATATCTACTACACCATCACCTCAGGCGACGAGCCCGGACTTAACAGTATCCGAATCGATGGAAAAGATCACAAGCTTGTAACCACCGAGAAAATCAATCCTAACTGCGTTGAAAACGGTGCGATCTACTACAGAGGTGTTGACCTTGACTATTACCTGCACCGCATGGACACTTTGCAGGATAATATGACATCTACCATCCTTGCAAAAAATGTATGTTTCCCGATAATAAAGGGCGAATATGTCTATTACACTGATGCATCCAACAAATACAGACTTACAAGAACAAATCTGACAACCCAGGATACTGAGGTTTTATCCGATGTAAGAGTAGACTTTTTCAACATGAATGATTACAACATCTTTTTCTGCACTTCTACTGCAGGTATGGAGTCTCTTCGTGTCATCGGACTTGATGGTTCAAACGAAACCGTGATTGCAGAAGGAACCTTCAACTCCCTTAATCTCACCTCAAGATACCTGTATTTTAAGCCCTTCGGAGTCGACAATGTGCTCTATCACGTGCCTATTGACGGCTCTGAAAAGTGGAGCACATTCCTTGGAAATTAATATTACGATTATTTGATTTTTGCTCTAGACATAACACGTTTATTCGTTATAATTGATAAAGAAAAAATCAACCAAAGATTATCAATGGGAGAGCAATAATCAATGACTAACAATCTACGACATCTGATGAAGCCTCTTGATTTCTCAGTTGAAGAGCTGGAGCAGCTATTTGATACTGCAGCCGACATCGAGAAAAACATGAGTGCCTACTCACACAAATGCGACGGCAACATTCTTGCCACCTGTTTCTACGAACCCAGTACAAGAACAAGACTTTCTTTTGAAACTGCAATGCTAAGGCTTGGCGGACAAGTAATCGGTTTTTCAGACGCTTCAAGTTCTTCTGTATCCAAAGGAGAAAGCGTAGCCGACACAATCAGAGTTATTTCCAGTTTTGCAGATATATGCGCTATGCGTCATCCCAAAGAAGGCGCCCCGATGGTAGCAGCAGCAAATTCTATTATTCCCGTTATTAATGCCGGCGACGGTGGTCACCACCATCCAACTCAGACACTTACAGATCTTCTTACTATCCGTTCACTTCACGGAAGTCTTGGCGGTTTTACTATTGGCCTTTGCGGCGATCTCAAATTTGGCAGAACCGTTCATTCACTGATAACTGCTTTAGTCAGATATAAAGATATCCATTTTGTCTTCATTTCACCAAAAGAATTAAAGGTTCCGGATTATATAATCGACCTTCTTAATGAAAACAACATAACTTACGAAGAAGTAATCAAGCTTGAAGACGTTATGTCCAAACTGGATCTTTTGTACATGACAAGAGTGCAGAAAGAGCGTTTTTTCAATGAAGAAGACTACATCCGTCTGCGCGATTTCTACATCCTCAATGAGGAAAAGATGGCTCTTGCAAAAGAAAACATGCATGTACTTCATCCCCTTCCCAGAGTAAATGAGATCTCTGTTGAAGTGGATAAGGATCCAAGAGCAGCATATTTCAAGCAGGTTCAGTATGGATTATATGTAAGAATGGCCCTTATTTTAACCCTTCTTGATAAAACCGATGCCCATATAAATCAAGGTCTGCTCAGAACATTTTAAAAAGGATGCTAGTCGCACTTAGCGAGCATTGCGAGCTTAGTAAGACTGTATCCGAAGTGAAACGAAGGAGGCTCAGCCATGTTAAATGTTGGAAAAATTGAAGAAGGCTTCGTTCTTGATCATATAAAAGCAGGAAGAAGCATGCAGATATACAGACACCTTGGTCTCGACAAGCTGGATTGCACAGTCGCCATTATCAAAAACGCAAGAAGTAATGTGATGGGTAAAAAGGATATCCTCAAGGTTGAATGTGACATAGATACTCTTGACCTCGACATTCTTGCATTCATAGACCACAACATCACTGTTAATGTAATAAAAGAAGGTGAGATCGTCGAGAAACGCGCACTCTTCCTTCCTCACCAGATAAAAGATGTAATAAAGTGCCACAATCCCAGATGTATTTCATCAATCGAGCAGGGACTTCCTCATATCTTTTATCTTGCAGATGAAGAAAAAGAAATCTATCGTTGCCAATACTGCGATGAAAAATATCAGGAAAGTGCTAAAACAGAAAACTAGTACCAAATAACATAAGCTCCGACTATATATTTCAAGGAAAACTCGTTAAGCATGGCTTAAAATCGTTTTTCTTAAAACATATAGTCGGAGCCTTTATTTTTTTCACTTTCCGTTCTTGCAGTTATGCACTCTTCGTCAGTTACCACATTCAACTGAAATCTCGTTAAACAAGTGCATTATCTGGTCGGCATTCATTTTTGATTTGTCTTCGCCGGCTTTATCAAGGATAACTGATCCTTCATGCATCATAAGAAGTCTGTCGCCGTATTCAATGGCATATCTGAGGTTGTGGGTTACCATAATGGTAGTAACATGCTTTTCCCTTACAATCTTATCTGTAAGTTCCATGATGATATCAGCAGTCTTGGGGTCAAGCGCCGCTGTGTGCTCATCGAGAATAAGGAACTCAAGGGGAGTCATAGTACTCATAAGAAGAGCAACCGCCTGCCTCTGTCCACCTGAAAGTGAACCGACCTTTGTATAAAGCTTATCCTCAAGACCAAGTCCAAGACTCTGAAGGAGCTCTCTGTAATAGTCCTTCCGGTGCTTATTTACCCCCATCTGAAGGCCAAAGGTTTTTCCCTTGTTATCAGCAATTGACATATTCTCTAAGATATTCATGGAAGGACATGTTCCCTTGGAAGGGTCCTGATACACTCTTCCAATAGTCTTATGTCTCTGATAATCCTTCTGATTGGAAATGTTTTGTCCGTTAACAAGAACCTCTCCCCTATCAGCAAGAATGCTTCCACAGATAATATTTAGCATAGATGTCTTACCTGAACCGTTACTTCCAACAACAGCTACAAACTGTCCGTCGGGAACTGTCAGGTTAAAGTCATCAAACAGGCACATCTCATTGACGCTGCCAGGATTGTAGTTTTTATAAATATGTTTAAGCTCCAGCATATCAGGCCTCCACTCTCTTCTTTCTATCCCTTGTGATGATAAGGATCGCAAGGAAAAGAACCGCTGTTATAAGCTTTAAGTCCGTGGACTGAAGTCCAGCCTTAATAGCGATTGCCACGCAGGCCTTATATACTATAGCTCCAATAACAACACTGGTTGTGATCTTGAAAAATGACAGCTTTTTAAGAAGCGCTGTTCCTATAATAACACTGGCAAGACCGATAACCGCTGTGCCGGTTCCCATGGAAATATCAAAATATCTCTGCTGCTGTGCAAATACTGCGCCGGATAAAGCAACAAGACCGTTTGCAATAGCAAGTCCGATGATTCTAACCTTACCTCTGTCCACGCCCATAGATGTAACGAGCACGTCGTTATCACCTACAGCCTGAAGCATCATTCCGGATTTGGTCTTTAAATACCAGTCAAGAACAAGCTTAACAATGGCAGTGATTATCAAAAGGACTATAACTGTCTGGAATTTTGAAAAGACAGATGGAAGCTTACTAAAAATACCATTTACAGCGTTATTATCAAATATTGTGTAATAATCATACATCGGAAGATTGGCGCGGCCTGCAATCCTTAAATTAACTGAGTATAGGGCCGTCATCATAATGATTCCCGCAAGAAGATCTCTTACATGGAAAACCACGTGGATAATACCTGTACAAACTCCGATAAGGCAGCCAGCCGCAAAGCAAATGGGCAGCGTTAATATAGGAGAGACTCCGGCTCTTATCATGACTACTGCAAGGCAGATTCCAAAGGGGAATCCTCCATCAACAGTCATATCCGGAAAATCCAAAATCTTATATGTAATATACATACCAAGGGCCATTATCGCATAGCAGAGCCCCTGCTCCAAAACACTAACTACCAGCGCCATTTCAAAACACCTTCCAACAATAATAATTTAGTCTACTGTAATCTCATCGTATACTTCAGCAGCACCTGAAACAACAGACTCATCAAGAGTCATACCTATTTTCTCAGCTGCGGCAGTATTAACATAGAGACTAGGCTGATCGATTACTTCGAAGTTCATCTCAGAAGCCTCAGCCTCACCAAGAAGAACCTTTGCTGCCATATCGCCTGTCTGAATACCAAGCTGCTTGTAATCAAGACCCATAGCTGCTACGCAACCAACCTTAACCTGCTCAACCTCTGAACCAAATACAGGAATACCCTGCTCATTAGCGTGGCTAAGAACTGTCTGAAGTCCTGAAACTACTGTGTTATCTGTAAGGTTGTTGATGCAATCAACCTTTGATACAAGATCTGCAGCAGCCATATCAAGGTCTGCAAGTGTGTTGATACCACTCTCTACGATCTCGAAACCGTAATCAGCAGCATGCTCCTTGTACTGAGCAATTGTGCTCTCTGAGTTTGTCTCACTTGTTGTATAAAGAATACCGATCTTAGTTGCATCGGGAAGCATATCGCGAATCATCTGAAGCTGCTCTGTTACTGCAAGAGCATCTGATGTACCTGTAACATTTCCAACAGGCTTTCCATCCTCATCTGCAAGTTCTGCAGCAACGGGATCTGAAACAGCTGAAAAAATAACAGGTACCTTAGTACCCATAGCTGAGTTGTAAGCACTCATAGCACTGGGTGTAGCTATAGCACAGATAAGATCAACACCATCTGCAACAAAAGCATCTGAAATCTGGCTTGCTGTTGCTGTATCGGCCTGTGCGTTCTGGAAATGTACTGTAAGATTCTCACCCTCAACAATACCGTTGTTTGCAAGGCCCTCAAGGAATCCCTCTCTGCAGTTATCAAGTGAGCCGTGCTCAGCAAACTGTGAAATACCGATTGTATACTCTTCGTCAGAAACTTCTGCTGTAGCATCATCTGTGCTCTCAGCCTCTTCTGAAGATTCAGCTTCCTGGCTCTCCTCTGCTTCTGCAGAATCCTCAGCTTCTGCCTCAGTACTTTCAGCCTCTGTAGCCTCTGATGTAGCCTCAACTGCTCCGTCCTCAGCAGACTTCTTGTTGTCACCGCATCCTGTAAAAACAGTCATGATCATGGATGCAGTAAGTAAAGTTGCAAGCATTTTCTTTTTCATAATATCCTCCTATATGTGCATAGCACTTCATTACTGTAAACTAACATAGCAAGTAACTGTTTTATAATACAACAAAAAGCCCTCTAACGCAATGATTTAGAGGGCATATACAACTCAAAGCCAGACTCGAAAATGCAAGCATTTCCTCGTTGGGCGCTTCGCGCCAAATGGATAAAAAAAAGTACAGATAATCGAGCTAGCTCGATATCTGTACTTTGTTTTTATCCGCTTGGCTTTGAATTAGTATCCAAATTCTTGCGCCCAATACCAGTTACCGTTAGGTGCCTGATATACTGCAATTCCGCAGGTCTTGAATCCACCATCCATAATGTTAGCAGCATGTGTGGGAGAATTCATCCAGGCTGTTACTACTGAATCTGCTGTGTAGTAAAGCTTTGCAAGGTTCTCACCATACTGGATACTACTGTTAACTGTGTACCATGCGCTTCCGTTAGGACGATCATGTGAGAAGAGATCCTTAAGTTCCTCAGCTCTAACACGTGCAGCTGAAGCAAGATCATCACTCCAAGCAAGCTCTGCAAGTCCTGCGCTCACACGTCTCTGGTTTACAAGAGCAAGAGCTGATGTAGCAGCTGCAACTGCTGTCTCAACTGTAGGTGCGCTGTCTGCAAGAGCAATAGCTTCGTCATCAATATAAATGTTATCTACGTCCTCGTCTATACCTCTCTGTGCAGCGGCCTGATCGATCATGGCAACCTGCTTCTCACCACAAGCCATAACTGTAAGTGTGAGAACTAAAACAAGTCCTGTAGCTATAAATCTTTTAAACTTCCTCATGTCCGTATTCCTTCCCTTGATAAAGAAACCTTTTATACTAATAATATAATAACACTTTTATCACATTTGTCAATGTTTTTGTCATAATTAATTACATTTATGATTGATAATTATATTATTTTATTTCAGTCTTTTGAAACTAACCTCAGATGTCCCTGCCGACTTCAGTTTCTTAACTATATTCTTGTATTTCTTTTTATTTGACGCCATTATGAAAACTGTGGCTTTGGAATTCAGATTACAAAAGGCCTTAGATCCCACCTTCGTAATCATATTTCCGTTTAGCCTAAGCTTCCTTAGCTTCTTGCATCCGTAGAATGCTTTGCTACCTATCCTTGATATCTTAGCAGCTGATAAATCCACATTCTTAAGATTTTTACAATTCCTAAAGGCCCTGGCTCCAATTTTTTTAAGGTTTCCTCCGCCTGATATGCCAAGGAGCCCGGAATTTCCGTTAAATGCCTTTTCTGAAATCTCTGTCACCGGGTAAGCGTCACTATCTACATATACCACATCCGCAACTTTTATGGAACTGTTTTCATAAACCAGCCCGCTAAGATGGGCTTCTTTTCCCTGCAAATCATAGGTAGCTCCACTAAGGGGATCAATGGCTTTATTCTCACCTATAGAGTGTACCCTTACGACACTATCTGCCTTAACACCGGCATCTAAGGTCTCCACAGGATTAACATATGTATTCGCAACACTCGTCTCTGTTAGCGCGTCCAGCGAGTACTCCTTTAAAAGGTCATATGTATAATAGGTGCCATATGCCTTATCGATCAGCCGTCCTCCAAAGGGTGCCTCTCTCACATGCCTTTTTTTCATGTTATAGCTTGCATAGTCTTCCGTTGTCCTGTTAAAAAAATCGTACAAAATCTCTGTACTTTCAGTGTCTGCCCAGGTTGTGTCCTCTTCGTACCACTGACCGTCCAGATAAACCATATTCCAGGCATGTCCGCCGGCATAGAGACTTTTATCATAGGCAGTTCCGGTAACTACCTTACAGTCAATGCCAAGCTCCTTTAAAATAAGGGCATAGCCCTGAGCGTAGCCATCACAAACAGCTTTTTCTTCCACCAGAGCACTATAGGCTGTATGAGCGGTATTGTAATAGGCTTCATCATTGGTTCTTGGTGCATCACTGTATCCGTAGGAGATTTTCTGAGTATACCAGTCGTGGATCCGTATTATTGTTTTTCCAATATTATTGCTATCAACAAGACCTTCTTTCCTAATTTCGGAGACGCAGCTGTTTACATTCGCCTTTATTGCGGAATTCATGCTCTCATAATTGTCGTTTGTCATTGCTTTCATGACAACATAATCTCTGTACGTGCCATTTGATACAAACTCGTAAACCTTTGGCTCACACATGTAATACTCGATGTTCGTCATGTGATCGTAACATATAGCTTCAATTGACTCATTCAAAACCGAAAGAGTATTGTATTCTGATTTTCTGCTACTGTTTCCTGTGTAGAAAAGATATCCTTTTGCAGCAACTTCACTCTCTGATAGTTCATTTGGAAAACGCGTACCATAGGAAAGCCTTTTGCCGGAAGCAGAGGCGTAATAGATGCCGTCATAGAGGTTTTTTCTAATCTCATCTGAAAGCTTTTCATAATAATATCCATGGCTGACTGCACTGACTGTGCCGTTTGCACTCTTTAAAGCGCGCCTGTAGTCGGACTTAACAGTCTTAACTTCCTCATTCATGGGGAAAGTCATATGTCCGGCTATTTCCACCTTCGAAGCAGCCCTTGCCTGAATGTTACCTAAATGTAGGCTTTCGGCAGGAACTGCAACCAAAGCCGTGACCGATACGCAAACCAGCGCAATGGCCACACTTAAGTTCTTAAGCACTTTCTTCATATACCACGGTCCCCTCATAAGAATTCTTTTTACCGTTTCTATTTCAAGCCGCTAAAAACTATAATGCTATTTGGTTTTCTTGAATTTATACTTCTGGGTCTTAGCCCCAGCTTTCTTAAACATCTTTACTACTTTATTATACACCTTCCTGGAAGGCGCACTGATTGTGATCTTGGCATTCTCCTTAATCCCCTTAAAAGCACCACTCTTAACTTTTGTCAGTGAGGTTGCATTTATGTTGATGGTCTTTAGATTCTTACAGTTCTTAAATGCATTCTTGCCAATTACTTTTATTGTGGCGGGGATGGTGACTTTTTTGAGTTTCTTTCTTCCCTTAAAAGCATTATCCGATATTTCTACAACTTCATAGTTTACGCCGTTTTCATCAGTTATAGTTGATGGTATTGTGCAGGATGAAGCATTCTTATCACTTGTTCCTTTATATGATGTTTCCTTTGTCTCTGTATCTTCCTGCTTTTGGCTTTCTTTAACGGTTATCTGACATGTCGTATACACATTGGAGGCATCTAAACTTCTAACATAGATTGTTGCCACGCCGGCATTCTTGATAACCACCAAATCTCTTACAACTCCAGCTACTGAAGTATTGCTGGATTCAAGATTAAAGCCCTTCATGGTTGTATTACTTGGAACAAATGTAGGAGTTATCGTATATACGTCTCCCACTTGCAGTTCAAGCTGAGTCTGTGGCAAGCTAATGGCGGTGGCCATTACGTAATTACATGGGATTACATCACCCCCAAAATTTTCAGTTATGTAATCATATGTATATTTTGTTCCTGTAGCCACAGGCATAGATATTCCAAGGTGCGCTGAATTTTCTTGCCTTACATGTGCTCCGTCCGGATAAGAAGCATAATCTGATGTGGTTTTGTTAAAAAAGGTATGTATAAGACCATAATCCTGATGTGCCCAAGTAGTATCAACTTCATACCAGTTGTTGCCAAGTTTTACGATATTCCACGCATGATTTCCTCCATCTCCTTCTCCTGTGATGATAGCCGTATCAATCCCAAGCCTGTCCATTACCAGCAAGAAACCTAATGAATAGCCATCACATACGCAGTATTTTTTATATAACGATCCCCATGCAGTATGTGAAAGATGGAAATATCCAGGGTCGTCTCTTAACCTGGCACAATCGTAATCATAGACTATTCCCGCAGCATAGTTGTCATGCACATTTAATTCAGTAACCGCATCATTATCATCATCATTATCATCATCCTTCACCAGACCTTTCGCGCTAATCTCTGCCATATATTTATTCAAACCGACTTTTATCTGGTTATCTAATGTAGCAAAAGCAGCATCATCATAATATGCCACAAAGACCATGTAATCATTGTAGACTGTGCCGCTACCGGTTACACTATAGCTCGTAAATATTTCCCTAGGATAACACATGTACAATTCAATCATATCGGGATGATCAAATACGCAGGCCTGTTTTGCTCTACTATACATATTATCGAAAGTACTTGAATTGTAGAAAGATGAACTACCTGTGTGATACAGATACTTATATTGTTCTATAAGAGAATCATATTTGCTATTTGAACTTGTAATATATCTGTCTGAGTACGGTATGTACTTTTTTGATGTAATAGCAAGATAAAGCGCATTGTATAAGACCTTTTCATCATCTGTAAGCTTTGTATAGTGAAAGCCTGTACTAGCGTTATTCTTCAGCGCATAACGTGGCTGTTCCATCTCGCTAGCTTCTACTTCCACCTCGCCT
>JAILPB010000032.1 GCA_024690485.1 Butyrivibrio sp.
CTTCTTTTCAGCAAGATTCCTGATTACCCTAAGAACCTCTCCTGTAAGTTCAGGATCAAGAGCTGACGTAGGCTCATCAAAGCACAGAATATCGGGCTTTAGTGCAAGGGCTCTTGCAATGGCAACTCTCTGCTGCTGACCACCGGAGAGCTGGTGAGGATAGTTATCCATCCTGTCAGAAAGCCCCATCTGATCAAGGAGCTGCCTACCGTTTTCCAATATCTCTTCCTTACTCATACCCTCTGCCGAAAAGGAAGGCGCAAGCGTCACATTCTCCAACGCTGTGTACTGCGGGAAAAGATTAAACTGCTGGAAAACAAGACCAAAGTGAAGTCTGTTTTTCCTAAGCTGCGCAGCATCTGCAGCAGGCTCCTTTGCATCAAAGAGCTTCTCTCCCCTTACAGTAATCTTTCCTTCATCCGGTGTCTCAAGGAAGTTAAGGCATCTAAGAAGTGTGGTTTTACCGCTTCCCGATGAACCGATTATGGAAATAGCCTGTCCTTCCTCAAGGTCAAAGCTTATTCCCTTTAAAATCTCTGTATTATCAAATTTCTTTTTTAAATTATCTACTTGTAAAATAGGCATTTTTCATCCAATCCTTATCTGAAATAGCTGAGTTTCTTTTCAATATAACCAAACAGAAGCGTTAAGAGTCCGCTAAATATCAGGTAAAATGCGCCTGTGTAAAACAGGGGCCAGATGATACCGCTGCTCTTAATAAATGCCTGTCCATTCCAGATAATCTCATAGACAGCTATAACTCTTGCAAGGGAAGTATCCTTAACAAGAGTTATTACTTCGTTTGAAATAGGCGGAACTATGCGCTTTATAACCTGCAGAAGGATAACCTTCATAAAGGTCTGTCCCTTTGTCATACCAAGCACCTTACATGCCTCGTACTGACCAACAGGAATAGACTGGATTCCGCCTCTGTATATTTCTGAGAAATAGCAGGCATAGTTAAATACGAAAGCTACAAGCGCTGCTATAAATCTGCCACCGGTGCTTGATCCCCATACATTAAGCCCAAGGAAAATTCCCGGGCCGTAATATATTACAAGGAGCTGGAGCATCAGCGGTGTTCCTCGTATTATCCATATGATAAGTCTTATTGGATATCTGACTATCTTTGCCTTGCTCATTGAGCCAAAGCAAATGATAAGGCCCAATGGCAAAGAAAATAAAAGTGTCAGTGCAAATAATTTAATCGTTCCAAGAAATCCCTCTAAAAGAGATAACGTAACGGTCAAAAACATAGTTTATAAATGCTCCTATCTTACTGTTCTACTAATGCGTCCTGAACGCCGTATGTCTGTGCAATTTCCTGCATAGAGCCGTCTGCGTAATATGCCTTAAGCTGATCGTTGATATATGCTGCAAGGTCTGAGCCCTTTCTGCATCCGATACCGTACTCCTCAGTTGTAAGCTCAACTGTGTGTGTAAGATCAGCGTAGCTTGTGCCCTCGCCTACCATAGCACCTGCCATAAGAAGGTCGATGATGCATGCTCCTGATGTTCCTGCTGCAACCTCCATTACTGCATCAGCCTGTGATGTAAGTGATGTGTAATCAAAGCCGTTATCAACTGCAGCCTGCTCACCTGCTGAACCGGACTCAACTGCAAAGCTTAAAGCTGAAACAGAATCTAAATCCTGATAGCTGTCTGCATCTGCTGCGGGAACAACTACTACCTGAGCGTTGTTAAGATAAGCATTTGTGCACTCCATTGCATTCATTACTTCGTTTGTAAGAGTCATGCCGTTCCATACAACGTCAATTGACTTATTATCAAGCTCTAAAATTTTGTTATCCCAGTCAATCTCAACGAATTCAACATCAACACCAAGAGACTCTGCAACCTTCTTAGCCATATCAGCATCAAAGCCGATCCACTCGCCGTTGTCATCCTTGTAATCCATGGGAGCAAAATCTGTGATACCTACTATAAGTGATCCCTTACCCTTGATGTACTCAACGTCGCTGTCTGCGCTTGCTGTCTCATCTGATGTTTCTTCAATGATCTCTGCAGGTTCAGCCTCTCCTTCTTCAGCTGCAGCCTCGGTCTCCTCTGCGTTTGATGCAGCATCGTTTGAAGCTGTCTTTGCCTCGCCGCATGCAACAAGTGAAAATGCCATTACTGAAGCCATAAGTGTAGCTACTAATTTCTTTTTCATAATATATAAATCCTCCTCTAGATAATTTCATGTGCTAATCATTTACCACTTTACCATACTAAATTATTTGTGTAAATAAAAAAACAATTTTATAATTTTAGAAGAGGAACGTATGACTTCTTGAACGTTCATACAGAAACCCGCATTTTCTGCGGGTTTCGTGAGAACATGATACGAGAGGCAAACAAGCCCGCGACGTAGTCGCTCTAGGATTGCTTGTTTGCGGCATTTTTTTAATGTTCACAGGCCCTTATTATCGTAATATAGGCAGCTTTGGGCTAAAAGAAAAAAATTATTATTTTGGCACCACTAAACCAACTAATTTCGTGGTGTCAAAATAATAAAAATGATTTCTCAGCCCAAACAAACTATATTTAGTCACATAACCATATACAATCATTAAAAAAAGTGGTGACAAAATAATAAATATGTATTCTCAGCCCTAATCACTATAAACGAAAGCCGTAAAGCGATGTAGCTTACGCGAGCTTCAAAACATCAACAAAAGCTATTTCGTCCAACTTCACGTAGTGGCCAACGGCGCCATTTATGGTGGCTCTCTTTGCCATGGTTTCGAAGTCCCTATCGTCTATCTTAAGTTCTGCAAGGGAAGTTGCGATTCCGAGTTTTTTGAAAAAGGCCTCTAATTTATCAGCAAGTATCAGAGCTCTTTCCTTCTCGGAATAATCATAGGAGTCTGCACCAAATACTCTGCTTGCAAGAAGGGCTGCACGCCAGGGCTTAATATCAGCGATATATTTTACCCAGGCTACAAAAACTACAGCCATTCCTTCGCCGTGGGTAATATTGTACTGGGCTGATAGCTCATGCTCTATTCTGTGAGATCCCCAGTCAGCGCTTCGTCCTGCATCGAGGAAATTGTTGTGGGCTACGCTTGCAAGCCACTGAATTTCGCCCCTTGCATTTACATCCTTTGGATCCTTGATAAGTCTGTCAGCATTTAAAAGTAGCGCTCTTATAGCGCCCTCTATAAGATAATCTGTTGTATCTGAGTATTTTTCATCAGAAAAATATCTCTCAAGAAGGTGAGATAAAACATCTGCAATTCCAACAGCTGTCTGATACCAGGGGATATCCTTGGTAAATCTTGGATTCATGATTGCAAACTTAGGAATGATCCTGTTATCCTCATATCCAAGCTTCCACTCTCCGTTTGAGATAATAGCGCAGTTACTGGTTTCTGACCCGCTTGATGCGGTTGTTGCTATTACTCCAACAGGAAGTACACGCTCAGGGTTTACGCCCTTTTCAAAAAAATCCCATACATCTTTGTCGTATGGAATTCCAAGGGCTACTGCCTTTGCAGTATCAATGGAGCTTCCTCCGCCAACAGCAAGGACAAAATCAACCTTCTTTTCCTTTCCTTCTTTTACAAGCTGCCTTACGAGCTCCACATCAGGATTTGGGACTACATGTCCGTTTTCTGAAAAATCTGCTCCAAGCTCAGTTGCTGCATTTTTTACTGTGTCATATATTCCAAGGTCCTTAATGAACTCTCCACTATATACCAGAAGGAGCGACTTCACATTGTACTCTGCGATAAGCTCCTTTATTTTCTTTTCACTATCTTCCCCAAAAACTATTTTTGCCGGGTTGTAATACTCGAATCCAATCATTTTCATTCACTCCTATCATTTACGTATTTCTTTGTCTGCCTGTTTTTAAGAAACAAGGCACCTCTAACGAGATGCCTTGTTCCTTATTCAATCCCCCAAATTACACTTTTCAGTAGTATCTGTATTAGTTAAGCGGAACTACTGCTCCGTCATATGTGTTGTTAATGAACTCTGCGATCTCAGCGCCCTGAAGAACCTCTACAAGAGTCTTAAGTGCAGGATCATCTGCCTTGTCAGGTGTTGTAGCAATGATATTGCCGTATGTCTGTGCTGCAAGACCATCATTTGCTTCAACTGCAAGAGCGTCTCTTACGTGAAGGCCACCCTCGATTGCGTAGTTACCGTTGATAACTGCAACATCTACATCAGGAAGTGCTGTAACAAGTGCCTCTGGTGCAAGCTCCTTGAACTGGATGTTCTTTGGATTCTCGACGATGTCTGCTACTGTAGCTTCGACGCCGGCATCCTCACTAAGTGTCAGAAGACCTTCCTGTGCAAGAAGGAGAAGTGCTCTCGCTTCGTTTGTTACGTTGTTAGGAACAGCAACTGTTGCTCCGTCAGGAAGCTCTGCAAGATCTGTTGTCTTACCTGCGTATACTCCGAAGGGCTCGTAGTGAATAGCGCCTATTGAAACCAGATCTGTTCCGTTCTCTTCGTTGAACTGCTCAAGGTAAGGAACGTGCTGGAAGTAGTTTGCATCAAGACTTCCTTCTACAAGTGCTGTGTTAGGTGTAACTGAATCTTCGATCTTAACAACCTCAAGCTTTATGCCCTTATCTGCAAGAAGTGCAACTGCCTGATCAAGAATCTCTGAATGAGGTGTGATATTAGCGCCAACCTTGATTGTAACTTCCTCAGCTGCTGCCTCCTCGGTAGCCTCCTCTGTGCTCTCAGCGCTTTCTGCTGCCTCTGTGCTCTCAGCTGCATCTGCTGCCTCTGCAGTTTCTTCCTTAACCTCTGTTGAAGCCTTAGCTGAATTAGCATCCTTTGCTCCGCATCCTGTAGCTCCGATTACAAGTGTAGCGATAAGTCCAAGTGAAAGTAGTTTCTTTTTCATAATTTTCATCCTCCGTTTTTTCGTTTATTGGTATGTCGTTTTTGTTTATGTGATTACTATAAACGCCTTTTAAAAGCCCGTAAAATACATAAGTTTTATTATCTGTTATAGGTTTTACCTATATCGCTATTGCGTTATGTTTTTCTAATCTTCTTAGATAAAATGCTTCCCGATTCCTGAATGACCATTACCATCACAACCAGAATTGCAACTGTCGTCCAAAGAACAACCTTGTCAAATCTGTAATATCCATACTGAAGTGCGATTGCTCCAAGTCCGCCACCACCAATTGCTCCTGCCATTGCTGAAAAGCCAAGGATAGTCGCAATGTTGATTGCTGCGCCAAATATAAGTGAAGGAACAGCCTCCGGTAAAATGAACCTGAATACTATAAACAACGGGCTTGCTCCCATGGATGTTGCTGCTTCGATTATTCCTGAGGGAACTTCATTTAATGATGATTCCACCATCCTTGCGATGATCGGTACTGCACCAACTGAAAGAGGTACGATTGAAGCCCATGTTCCGATTGATGATCCTACTATGAATCTGGTCACAGGAACCATTACAACCAGAAGGATCAAAAATGGCAGTGATCTTAAGAGGTTAACTATTGTTCCAACAAACAGGTTGACCGCCTTGTTTTCAAATAAATGGCCCTTTGCTGTTACATATAAAATTATTCCAACGGGAAGTCCCAAAACATATGCAAAAAATGATGAAACAAAGGTCATCTGCAAGGTCTCGAAGATTCCCTGAATTATTGCTGCCTTAAGATATGCATCCATTACGCACTCACCTCCGTTACGCTAAGTCCCTTACTTTTAAAGTAATCAAGTACAACCTGCTGATCTTCTCTCTCCCTTGGAAGCTCAACAACCATCTGTCCAAATCCGATTCCGCCAACGCTCTTTGTGTTGGCGCTAAGGATATTTACCTTTCTTCCAGTGTCCTCTACAAGATTTGAAATAAACGGCTCGTTAGCGGATAGTCCGTCAAAAGCTATTCTCACTATGCGGCTTCCGGGATTAGATGCATCGTAGGGGTTGATGTCCTTTCCATCTCCCTTAAGCACCAGATTCCTTGCAACCTCTGTCTTTGGATTAGTGAAAATCTCCTTAACATCCCCTGCTTCAGCAAGCTTTCCCTTATCAATGATCGCTACCTTGTCGCAGATTTTTTCTACAACAGACATCTCGTGAGTGATAATTATGATAGTGAGCTTCCTTGTTCTGTTTATCTCCTGTAAAAGTTCAAGAATCTCCTCTGTGATCTTGGGATCAAGTGCCGATGTAGCTTCGTCACATAAAAGAACCTTGGGATTTGCTGCAAGAGCTCTAGCTATAGCAACTCTCTGCCTCTGACCACCTGAAAGCTGAGAAGGGAATGACTTTTTCTTATCCTCAAGTCCAACTATCTTAAGCATCTCCTCAGCGGTCTTTTTCCTTTCCTTTCTTGGTACCTTGGCAATCTTAAGAGGTATCATTACATTATCTATAACCGTCTTTTGCATAAGAAGATTAAAGCTCTGGAAGATCATGGATATGGACCTTCTGACCTTTCTAAGCTCTGAAGGCTTAAGGCTTGCCAGGTCCTGTCCAAAGTATTGTATCTGTCCGCTTTCAATCTCCTCTAATCTGTTAAGTGTTCTTACAAGAGTGGATTTTCCGGCTCCACTCATTCCGATGATTCCATAGATTTCACCCTCGTGTATATCAAGGCTTACATCATCTAGTGCGATGAATTCCCTGCCTTCATTCCTATATACCTTGCGTATATTCTTAAGTTCGAAAACCTTTCTTTGATCTGACATAACGCACTCCTATCTTTTCACATCTAATCTGCCGCTTCCCGTATTAGCCCGGGCGCTATAGTTTTTAGCTATAATGAATTGCATGGAAATGGGCAGGCGTACCAAATGAGGCAACCTGCCCATTAATATGGCAAATATTATGAATCTCAAATGAGAGGTTCTTTAGTTTCAGCCAACCTTCTTTCTCCAGGTTGCAGGTCTAAACTCATCAATGATGGGTAAAAGTCTCTTATCAACATCAATCTTAAGAACTGAGTTGAAGTTGTTTGTTGCGATCATCTGACCTGCAAATCCAACAATTACAACAATTTCCTGATCATTAAAGAATTTCCTTAATCTGTCAAAAAGCTCCTCTGAAACATCTGTAGGATCCTGAACGATTTGTCTGCCGAGTTCTGTAAGTACTTCTTCCTTCTCATCGTACTGAAGGTTATGGGGATCAAGTCCAAGACCCTTTACATCACTTATGAAAAACAGTGAGCACAACTGGCATGAGTTTGTAGTTGAGATTGCATGTGCATAAAGGATTGCATCCTTCTCACCGATTACTTCTACCAGTCTGTTCCATGATGTGTACCAGCCCATGTATGCGTCATATGTAGCCGCATCATTTAAAAGACCCTTCTTCATGTTTGTAACTGCATTTCTTCCTGCAAGTTCTTCGTAGCGCTCCTTTTCTGCGCCCTTTACTTCTTCAAGTTCTGTTAATTTAATTCTAGCCATTGTCGCTTTCCCTCCTCTGTGTTTCGCGTTTTCTTTATCTTGATTAGATGTTACATCCCTTTAGAATTCCTGTATAATTCCTATTATTTATCATGTTCTATAGGTAAAAGCTATAACTGCCGGTTATCAAATATCAGTCATATAATCCCTTGCTTATATACCTGTCTCCTCTGTCGGGGAATACAGTAACAATGTTTCCCTCCTCGATCTCCTCAGCCAGTTTAAGACTTGCAAAAAGGGCTGCTCCTGAGGATGAACCTGCAAAAATACCTTCTCTCTTTGCCAGCTCTCTTACAGTGTTAAAAGCCTCTTTGTCCGTTACCTTTATAACCTTATCTACGAGATTTATGTCCATGGTATCAGCTATAAAGTCGTTTCCTATGCCCTCGATGTCATAGTCAGCATGTTCGCCGCCGCCAATTGTTGAGCCCACGGGATCAGCGAGAACTCCCTTAATATCAGGATTCTGCTCCTTTAAGTACTTAACAACTCCGGAAAAAGTTCCGCCGCTTCCTGCTCCGGCAACAAGGTAGTCTATCTTACCATCAAGCTGTTTGTATATTTCAGGCCCTGTTGTCTCGTAATGTGCTTTTGGATTAGCAGGATTATTAAACTGCTTTAATGCAATAGCTCCGGGGATTGTAGCGATTATCTCATCTGCCTTCTTATCTGCTCCAAGCATTCCAAACTCTCTTGGAGTATTTACTATCTCAGCACCAAGTGCTCTCATAAGCTTTTGCTTTTCAATTGAAAACTTATCAGGCACTACAAAGATGATCCTAAATCCCCTGTTTAAGGCTGCAAGGGCGATACCAATTCCTGTATTACCTGCTGTTGCATCTACTATAGTTCCGCCTTCCTTAAGTCTTCCTTCCTTGATAGCATCCTCTATCATGTACTGACCTACGCGGTCCTTTACGCTTCCTGCAGGATTATAAAGCTCAAGCTTTGCATATATATTTACGTTCTTCTTAACTCCAAAATGAGCTATCTTAAGAATCGGTGTGTTTCCTATCATCTCACTTACATCATTAAAAACTTCCATGGTCATACTCTCCTTGTCTGTCATTTTTATTTACTTTGAAAAATTATTTTGATGCCTCAATTGCCTGCTTTAAATCCTCTATGAGATCGTCTGCATCCTCTATTCCTACTGAAAATCTGATGAGCTCGTCCACGATTCCAACTTCCTGTCTTATCTCGTAAGGAATAGCTGCGTGTGTCATTGATGCGGGATGGCATACAAGTGACTCAACACCTCCAAGACTCTCAGCCAAAGTAATCAGCTTTATGTTCTTGTAAAACTTCCTGTAGTCATACTTCTTATCAAGCACAAAGGAGATCATTGCTCCGGGGCCGTTTGCCTGCTTTTTCTGCACTTCATAGCCGGGATTTGACTCAAGTCCCGGGAAATAAATCTTTTTGGCATATCCGCTATCCTTAAGCCAGTTAGCGATCTTTACTGCATTCTGCACATGTCTGTCCATTCTTACTCCCAGAGTCTTGATTCCCCTGATCATGAGGAAGCTGTCAAAGGGTGCAAGCACTCCGCCGATAGCGTTTTGCAGGTAGTAGAGTCTGTCTGCAATTTCCTTATCATCAACTACTACAAAGCCTGAAATGGTATCGCTGTGGCCTCCAAGATATTTTGTTCCGCTATGTATTACAATATCCGCCCCAAGTTCAATGGGCCTTTGCAGATAAGGAGTCATGAAGGTGTTATCAACTATCAAAAGCTTTCCGTGCTTTTTTGAAATCTCTGCTACAGCAGCAATATCTGTAACTGTAAGAAGAGGATTTGCAGGGCTTTCAACATAGACCGCCTTTACCTCATCTGAAATTGCCGCTTCTACAGCTGCTGTATCTGAAGTGTCCACGATCTCATAGGTAATTCCAAAATTCTTAAATACGTTATCAAGGATTCTGAAGGTTCCGCCGTAGATGTTATCTGATACGATGAGCTTATCTCCACTCTTAAAAAGTGAGAGGACTGTAGTTATGGCTGCAAGGCCTGATGCAAAGGCAAGACCATACTGTCCTTTTTCAAGGTCTGCTATAAGCTTCTCTAAGGCTGCTCTTGTGGGATTACCTGTTCTTGAGTACTCCCAGCCTCTGTTTTCTCCAAGTCCATCCTGCTTGTAAGTTGATGTCTGATAAATTGGAACATTAACTGCTCCTGTTGTTTCATCCCCATCGATACCGCCGTGAATAAGTAGTGAATTCATTTTGTAGCTCATGTTTTTCTCCTCCGGAATTTATTTTTTTGTATAAAAATAGCGAAACCCATGAAAATTTAGGTTCCGCTTAACTTGCATTTATATGTGTTTTATCTGCATTTTTGCCTGCCTTTAATAAAGATCATAGCTCTAAAGGCACAGAAAAAGGATATTTTGCCTTCCCATCACATGACAAAACACAATATAAAGCTGTCATCGGAACTAAGTTTCGACAGCAACAACAACGCTTATTCAGTTTTGCCTTTCCTGTAATGGTCAACATAAAACACCTCATGAAAGTACACTGTCTTTATATCTGGATATCTCCTCAATGTACTTAAGTCCTATATCACTGATAATCGACTGCTTCCTTGCAACATAGCCAATAGTCATGGTTTCATCTGTATCAAGCTTTATTGCAACATAGTCATCTCCGTTTAAATCCTCGCACAGAATTCCCGAGCAAAGGGTATATCCGTTTAGCCCCTTCATCAGATTAAGCATCGTAGCTCTGTCATTAGCCCTTATAAACTGCTTATAACTATGAGTGCTAAGAACTTCCTCTGCAAAATAAGCTGAGTTGTGATCTCCCTGATCAAATCCAAGACAAGGATACTCATCAAGCTCCTCAAAGCTTATCATCTCGCCG
>JAILPB010000044.1 GCA_024690485.1 Butyrivibrio sp.
CAGCCTGACTTCACATGGCTTAAGCCCTATGAGGAGAAGGTGTTCAAGCAGTATTTCATGCCATACAAGGCTGTTGGACAGGTTAAGAACGCTACAATAAACGCTGCACTGAACGTAGAGAAAACCGAAGAAGGAAAGCTGGCAGTGTGCGTATATGCAACTTCAAGGTATGACATCGCTCAGATAAAAATTGAATATGATGGAAAAGAGATATTCTCTGATGAGACAGCTTTGTCACCGGTTGATATCTACGAGAAAGAGCCCAAGCTGGAGGTTCCTGATATATACAAGGTGAAGGTGTCGGTTTATGCAGCAGGAAAAGAACTGGTTTCATATCAGGCCAAGGATCAGGGAATACCTGAGCTTGCAGAGCCTGCAAAGGCCGCAAAGCTCCCACAGGACATCATAACCAATGAGGAACTGTATCTTACAGGCCAGCATATCGAGCAGTACCGTCATGCTACATGGCTTCCTGATCCATATTATCTGGAGGGATTAAAAAGAGATCCCGACGATACAAGAATCAATAACGCATATGGACTTCTGCTCCTTCGCCGTGGAAGGTTTGAACTCTCCGAGAAGTATTTCAGGGCTGCACTTAAAAGGCTCACTTCAATGCATCCAAATCCATATGATTCTGAGCCATACTACAATCTGGGTCTTTCTCTTTTCTATCAGGAGAAATATGATGATGCATTTGACGCATTTTATAAAGCAACATGGGTCAACGAGCTTCAGGAAATGTCATTCTATTATCTTGCTGCGATAGCTTCAAGAAAAGGCGAGTATGAGGAAGCACTTGAACTCATTGAGAAGTCACTGGTCAAGAATATGCACAGTATCAAAGCTCGTGGTCTGAAGGCGCTGATTTTATGGAAACTCGGAAGAGAAGCTCAGGCAAAAGAGTGGATCGGTGAGAATTTAAAACTCGATGCTTTTGACTTTGCCTCAATGTTCACCCTTATCTGCATTTCAGGGGATGCACCTGAGCTGATTGAGAGATTCCATGATATCACGAGGGATTTCCATGAGACTTACCTGATGGCTTCAAGAGACCTTGCTGAGTCAGGCTTCTATGAAGAGGCAGTAAAGCTACTTTCTATGTATCCGGGTGATAAGCCCATGATCCATTACTACAGCGGGGCATATCTGAAAAAACTCGGACATGAAGAACAGGCCCTTGAAGAGTTTGTTAAGGGAAAGAAGGCGGATTCCTCTTACTGCTTCCCTAACAAGCTTGAGGATGTGGCAGTTCTTACAAGCGCTGTTAAGAGCGATGATACAGATGAAATGGCAAGATATTATCTTGGATGTCTGTACTACGACAAGCTTCAGTTTGATCTTGCTATCGGATTATGGGAAGAGTCACGGGCTATTAGTGATAGTTTTCCGACATTACTCAGAAACCTGTCAATTGCCTATTACAATAAGAAAGATGAAAAAGAAAAGGCAAGGCAGTGCCTGGAAAGAGCCTTCGAACTTGATAGGACAGACGCCAGAGTATTCCTTGAGCTTGATCAGCTTTACCAGAAGCTTCAGGTATCACTGGAAGAGAGACTGATGAAATATCAGGAGAATATCGGCCTCATTGAAAAGAGAGATGATTTGTACACCGAATATGTAACTCTCCTTAACAGCCTTGGAATGTATGACGAAGCTTATGAGAAGATTTCGTCACACAACTTCCAGACCTGGGAAGGTGCAGAGGGCAAGATTACTGCTCAGTTTAAGGTGAGCCTTGTTGAGAGGGCCAAAGCTCTTTTAACAAAAGGTGATGGAAAGGCGGCTAAAGAGCTCCTTGAAGAGGCGCTTTCTTACCCTGGAAACCTTGGCGAGGGAAGGCTTGAAGGAACAAAGGACAATCATATTTACTACAACCTTGGACGCAGCTTTGAACTTCTCGGTGATAAAGAAAAAGCTGAAGAATGCTATGAAAAGGCTACGCTGGGAGCAATGGAAGTTGCAGGAATGATGTATTACTATGATCAGCCTGCGGACATGATATTATATCAGGGACTCGCAAAAGAAAAGCTCTCTGACCAGATGGGGGCCAATGCAAGATTCTACAGGCTTCTGAACTATGGTGAGAAGCACCTTAGAGATACCTTTAAGATGGACTACTTTGCTGTATCCATGCCTGACATGTCTGTATTCGATGCTGACATGACCAGAAAGAATGAAGTGCATTGCTATTATCTTATGGGACTTGCAAATCTTGGACTTGGCAGGAGGTCAGAGGCAGTAAGTTTCTTCAAGAAAGTTATCGAGATGGATAATACACATCAGAATGCATATATTTACCTTAAGATGGCGGAGGGGTGAGATGAAGACTCTGGCGATATTGGGTGATTCCTACTCAACATATGAAGGATTTATTCCAGAAGGATATGCCGGATGGTATAGCCCAAACGGCAACGCCAAAACCAATGATGTAGAAAAAGTTGAGGATACCTGGTGGTATCCTCTTCTTTCGGAGTATGACCTGAAACTGCTTATAAACAGCAGCTATGGTGGGAGCACGGTTTGCAACAGCGGGTATGATGGCGAGGATTATTCACACT
>JAILPB010000065.1 GCA_024690485.1 Butyrivibrio sp.
GGCCTAATTCGAAGTATGCTTGCCCGAGAGTGCAGTTTCAAAAACGCAGGCATAGCGGGCTATGTCGAGGCTTTTGGAACTGTGCTATCGAGTAAGCAGACAAGAATTTGGTCCAGTTATTTAAGTAACGATGTACTAGTAAACTTGCACAATTTTCCGCTATTATTTTCAGCATGGAAAAGCCCTGTTTATCGCAAGAAATGACAAGCGATTGCTCATTTTTGAATAGTTAATAATCTCCCAAAATCCTATTATTAAATCAGGGGTTAAGGAGGTTATTTTTATGGATAAATTAGTTTATGTAGTATATTTCATACTACCCGTGCTTTTGCTTTGGGGAGCAAAGGTATCAAAAATAGGAGAGTGGAATGAGGAAGCCCTGTCCCTTAGACAAAGTAAGGCTATTCAGGGATTTCTTGCAGTTTGCATCATGTTCCACCATGTAGGTCAGAAGACCTGTGCATCATGGCTCTTCCCTGCCAGCAGAATCCAGAAGGGACTTGGTTTCTTCGTACCGCTTGGATATATCATGGTTGCGGTATTTTTGTTCTTCAACGGATATGGCGTATACAAGAGCTTTCATGCCAAGGAGAATTATCTTAAGGGCTTTATGAAAAAGAGAATTCTTCCTGTAGTTCTGGCGTTGTACTCTACAACAGTTATCTTCTTTATCGCAAGAATACTTGTGGGTGAGAAGATGGATGCCACAACTACATGGCAGTACCTTACAAGCATCAGGCTTTGTAATCCAAATACCTGGTATGTGATCGTTCTGCCGTTCTTCTATCTGTTCTTCTATCTGGCATTTAGATTTATTAAAAAAGATGGATTAGCAGTAGCGGCAGTATTTGCCCTTGTTCTTCTCTACATGTTTGAAGCTACAAGAATTGATCACAACGATTATTGGATCAGAGGCGAGTGGTGGTACAACTGCGTTGTGCTGTTCCCTATGGGCGTGCTTTTTGCAAAGTATGAAAAGAATATACTTGCTTTCTTTAAGAAGATATATGTGATTCTTGCACCCGTTGCAATCATAGGATTTTACTTCGCATATAAGCTTTCAGACGGAATCGTTAACGTGTGGTCCTACTACGGAGAAAACTGGGGTGCACCGGATAAGGTTCTTAGAAGAAGAGTCTGCATGATGTCACAGAACCTTCTTACAACATACTTTGTGCTGTGCGTGATCCTCATCTGTATGAAGGTTAAATTCGGCAACAGATTCCTTAAGTTCATGGGAACAATAACACTGGAGTTCTACCTGATCCACGGACTTTTTGTTGAGCTTTGTGACCACACCTTTGACGGAGGAGTACCTTCACCTTTCCACATAAAGAACCTGCTTCTTTATTCAGTAGTGGTATTTGTACTTGGCGTTCCGTCAGCAATACTTTTAAAGAAATTTCACAACCTGGTACTTGGCAGAAACAAAAATAAGACTCCCAGTATAGAAAAGGTATCAAAAACAGCCTAAATGTGTTTTAATAATACAAATAGGTTGAAGGCAATATGATGTTAAAAAATCGACTTCGGCTTAGAGGTCGATTTTTTTCTGCTTTTATAGGAAAATCTCCTCTTTGTGTAAAATACGGAGATGGTCCCGGAAAAGCATCAGGAAGGGAGATTTATGAAGTATAGGAAAAACAGAGTAGGCGGCGACATATCTTTACTTGGTTATGGCTGCATGAGGTTCACCAAGAACGGTACGTCAATTGATCTTGATAAGGCTGAAAAAGAGATTCTTACCGCTTATAACAACGGTGTAAATTATTATGATACAGCATATATTTATCCCGGAAGCGAGGTGGCTCTTGGAGAAATCTTAAAGAGAAATAACATAAGGGAAAAGGTGCAGATTGCTACAAAGCTTCCACAGTACCTTATTGCAAGCAGGGCTGCCATAGATAAATACTTCAATGAGCAGCTTACAAGACTTAAGACAGATTATATAGACTATTATCTTATGCACATGCTGACAGATATTGAGGCGTGGGAAAAGCTTAAAAAACTTGGAATAGAGGACTGGATCAGGGAAAAGAAGGCTTCCGGTCAGATCAGGCAGATAGGCTTTTCTTTCCATGGAAATACAGAGATGTTCCTCAAAATTCTTGATGCTTATGACTGGGATTTTTGCCAGATCCAGTATAACTACATGGATGAGGTTTCTCAGGCAGGAAGAAGAGGCCTTGAGGCAGCAGGTAAAAAGGGCATTCCGGTAATTATCATGGAGCCCCTTAGAGGTGGAAAGCTTGTGGATATGCTTCCTGATTCAGCAAAAGAGCTTATTAAGGCTGATCCTAAAAAGAGAACTGCAGCTGAAATAGCTCTTCGCTGGCTCTGGGATCAGGAATATGTAACCTGTGTATTGTCCGGCATGAACTCAGAGGAGATGGTTCTTGAAAACTGCCGTATTGCATCCGATGTGGAGGCAGGAGAGTTTACAGAGGAGGACTTTGCCCTCATAGATAAGATAAAACAGAGCATAAATGAGAGACTTAAAGTAGGATGTACCGGCTGCGGCTATTGCATGCCTTGTCCTCAGGGCGTAGACATACCAAGTACGTTTAGGTGTTACAACATTATGTCTATGGACGGAAAAGGCACAGGCAGACAGGAATTCTTCCGAATCGTAGGCCTCCGCAAAGAGCCGGCCCTCCCATCCCAGTGTATCGGCTGTGGCAAATGCG
Organism: Butyrivibrio sp.; assembly: GCA_024690485.1. GTDB lineage: Bacteria > Bacillota > Clostridia > Lachnospirales > Lachnospiraceae > Butyrivibrio. The sequence continues at coordinate 2,688 of JAILPB010000065.1, forward strand.
AAAGCCACTGTCCTCAGCACATACACATAATCTCTGAACTCAAAAACGCGGACAAGGCCCTCAATCCCTGGACCCACAAAATCGCCATCAAAGTGGCCCGCAAATTCTTATATCGTAAGTAATCTAACCTCCCCGCCCTCGTGGCGGGGATTTTTGAATTATGGGTTCGCGTTCCTTTGGGAGGGGATATATGAATTATCTAAAAGCCCTGTCCTCCTATAATTACATTCGCCTCCTGAGGCTGCTCCGTAAAGCATAAAATTGTCCGGCTCTTTTTCTTTATTATGCGCAAGAAGCGAAAAACTCAAATCTGAACAGGCATATTAAGTAATAAAAGCCGTCAGATTTTCAAACAGTTCGCTTCTTGCGCAAGATCAAAGAGCCGGACAATTTTATTACGTCGCTGGGGAGCCTCAGGAGGCGAATGCAATTATAAGTCTGACAGGGCTTTTATATACACTGCGAAGCCCCTCCCAAAGGAACGCGAACCCGCTTTTTTACGCCGCGAGGGCGGGGAGGCTAGACATAAGATAATGTTTATAACGAGTTTATAGAAACTAAATACCCGCGTAGTAGAATGAAATCAAACTATAATGTTGGATTTGTTTGTTATGGGGTATTTTTCGTATGAGAAAAAAGACGGATAGTATTCAAAAAGAATATTTTATTCCCAGGGGAATGCCAGGCGGATTTTTCATATATAACGCAGATGAAAAGGGAGAAATTGTATTTGCGGATGAGAATGTGGTTGCCCTCTACGAGTGCGATGATATAGCGGATTTTAGGGAGTTTACGGGCAATTGTTTTAAAGGCATGGTTCTTGAAGAGGATTATAGTGATGCCTTAAGCGATATAAATAAGCAGACCATATTTGGGCAGATGCGCCATGACTATGTCAGATATCGCATAAAGACAAAGAACGGAAACGTGAGATTTATCGAAGATTTCGGCCACCTGATCCATGGTGAAGATGGCAGGAGTTATTATTATGTCTACATTGTGGATATAGATCAGAATGAATACTATAACACCACTAAGAACAGCTATGCTGAAGAGAAGGTTCTGGAGCTGACCAAGGAACTTGATGCTCTTACAGGTATGTGGAATCAGGCCCATTTTTACAGGGTTGTTCAGAAAAAAATGGCTGATCCGGAAGTCAGGGAGCAGGGCATAACTGTTATCTACTTTGATCTTAATCACTTCAAACTTTTTAATGAAAAATATGGATTTAAGAGGGGCGATGAACTCCTTTATGATATTGCAAAGATTCTGTGGCACACCTTCCTTGACAGGATGGTAGCCAGATTTTCAGAGGATCACTTTGTAGTCTGTACCTTGTCAAAAGATGTTGAGACTCTGGTTGCCAAGGTTCATGATGACGTTGCAAAAATGATTTCCGGGTCAAAGCTGGAGATAAAGGCCGGTATATATAAAGTTGAGGAAAGCTGCAATGACATAGGACTTGCATGTGACCATGCCCGCCTTGCATGTAAGAGTATCAAGACCAGATATGATATCCCTTACACTTTTTATAATGAGGATATCCACAGTAAGCTTCAGATGCAGCAGTTCGTACTTGATAACATTGATGCAGCCGTAGAAAACGAGAACATTAAAGTATTCTACCAGCCTGTAATAAGAGTAAGGACGGGAAAAATCTGCGGATATGAAGCTCTTGCCAGATGGCAGGATCCGGACAGAGGCCTCATTCCACCCGGTAATTTCATAGATATTCTCGAGGAGCACAGGCAGATCCATAAGCTTGATGCCTTTATCGTGAAAAAGGTATGCGAAGATTATCGAAGACTTAAGGACGCCGGAGAGATGGTAGTTCCTGTTTCCATTAACTTATCCAGATTGGATTTTACTCTCTGTAATATATTTGAAATAGTAGAAGAGTGCAGAAAAAAATATGGCATGCCAAAGCATATGCTTGATATAGAAGTGACCGAGAGTGCACTTAATGAGGATAGTGCGCTTATTAAGCAGGAGATTGATCACTTTAGAAATGCGGGATATCAGGTTTGGATCGATGACTTTGGAAGTGGATATTCTTCCCTTACGACCATACTTGATTACAGTTTCGATGTTTTGAAGCTGGATCTGACATTCCTTAGACAGTATGACAAAAATCCAAAGGCGGGAATAGTTCTGACATTTATAATTCAGGCTGCCCAGAGCCTAGGTCATGTAACTTTAACTGAGGGAGTGGAAACTGAGGAACACTTTGAATTCCTCAAGATCATAGGCTGCGACAAAGCACAGGGTTATCATTTTGGAAAGCCACAGCCTATGGATGAATCAAGAAGATACACTTCTTTCCAGGGTATGACCTGGGAAGAGTGCGAGTAATTACTGATCGCTTCTTAGCATTTTTCGAACGGTAAAGATCATGGTTATAAAACATGCACCGCCGCCAACTACGTTACTTATGGGCTCAGCTGCAAATACTCCGTTAACGCCCATTCCGAATATGTAGGGCAGGGCATAGGTGAGTGATACCACGATGACAGCTTTTCTGAAAAGTGAAAAGAAGATGGCGTGACCCTTTCTTCCAAGAGATTTAAATACGACCTGTCCTGTGTGTTGGAAAGTCATAAATATAAATGTGGAGAAGTACAGATTAAAAGCCGGTACTGCGTCCATAAGTATGGTTGTATCCGAACTGAATATTCCTATGATATGAGCGGGGAATATTCTTATAATCAGCCAGATAACTATAGAATAGCCAAAGTCCAGAATAAACATAAGAGCGATGGCTTTTTTTACTTTATCATAACGCCTTGCTCCGTAGTTGTAGCTGATAACCGGAGATGAGCCTTCAGTTATAGCAAGAAGAGGAGTTTCAATCATCTGTCTTGCGCTGTTTACGATTGTCATTATAGAGATGTAGATATCGCCGCCTACGTCTGATAATACGTTATTGCAGCAAATCTGAACAAGGGCATTTGTAAACTGCATAATAAAAGCTGCAGTTCCAAGACCTATGATGTTTTTGGCTCTTTCTCCTGAGCGCTTTATTTCGCTAAGGGAGAGAATTTTAACCGGGATAGGTGTCTTTTTTCCAAAGATAAAAATAAGTACATACAGGGCAGATAGAGCCTGGGATATAACCGTAGCTATAGCTGCTCCTTCGATGCCCATTCCCAGAGCAAATATGAATATAGGATCAAGAACAATGTTTGCAAAAGCACCAACAATTACAGTTGTCATACCGACTATTGAAAAGCCCTGAGCATTAATAAAGGGATTCATGCCTGTAGCTATCATGGAAAAAGTGGTACCTATCATGTATATCCTAAGATAGGGAAGCGCATATATAAGGGCTGCTTCAGAAGCGCCAAATAATCTGAGGATAGGGGCGCCGAATAATTCACCAATAAGAAGGAGCGGTATAGATGTTGCAATAAGTAAAAAGAAGGAAGTGTTCTGAATAGCAGAGGCTTCGGTTATGTCGCCTTTTCCTCTTGCCATGGAAAAAAGCGGAGCGCCGCCGCTTCCGTACATATTTGTAAAAGCTGTAACAAGAATAACTATAGGGAAACATAATCCTACAGCGCCAAGAGCCTGGGTTCCCACAGAGGGGATTCGTGCGATGTAGATTCTGTCTACGATGTTGTATAGGAGATTCAGAATCTGGGCTACCAGCATGGGAATCGCTGTTGCCAGGATGATGTTCAGAGTTTTTCCGTTTTTAAAATCAATTTGTTTCATTTACAGTAGTACTTCCATTCATTAGAATTATTATGATGAATTATAATAACAAATCCGAAAGAACTCAATATCTTACGACACAGGCGCGGTCCATTTTGGAAAACAAAATGGGCTATAGGGATGATACGCTCTTTTTAGACATAGAGGGACTTTCTACCAGTAAGACTGATCCCTTTGATGTTGTAATGACAGAGATTTTGTACTGCGGAAAATACGAGATATGTATCTTTATCCTGCTTTATTATTCGGATGTTTTATCTCTTAGGGATTACAGACTTTTAAATGAACTGATAAAGATCATAAAGACTATTGGTTTTCCTGTCATGGACTATGACAAAAAGGAACAGCTAAAGAGAATAATTGCAAAACTGATATCGGGCTGTGACAGATGCGTGTGGCTATGCGCAGCCCCGGGAGATATCTATGATTACTATATAAACGGATATATACCAAAAGCTGAAAAGGTAAGTTCCGGATTTACAGACACCTGCCCGGATTATGAAAAAAAGAGGATGTTGTCAAAAGAGGAATATGCAGAAAAGTATGTTACCTCTGTTAACCTTCCGGAGAATATGGTTTTTTTATGCGACCTTGGAGAAGCGGGAGCTTTGCTCGCATATAAAGAGGACGGGGATAACCTGACCTGATAAAAAGCGTATTTTGAAGCTTAACAATTTCCTGTGTAAACATATGTGAGATTTTCTCTTGCAACATCAGCGAGGCGATATATTAGATCAACATCCGTTGCGGGATTGTCCGGCATATGAAAACGTGGAAAATACCTACTTATATGAAGCGGAATGTTTTTGTCAATGGCTGCTATCCATTTAGAGATGGCAGCCATTTCTTTTTCAGAGTCGTTGTACCCCGGCACTATCAAGGTAGTGATCTCCATGTGGCAGGAGGGGGCAGCAGTTTTAATAAAATCCATGACCATCTGCCTGTTTCCTTTTAAGAAATCATTGTAATACTCATCTGTAAAGCCCTTTAAATCTATGTTCATAGCATCAATGTAAGGAAGGATTTCAGATAAGATTTCCTTCGTGGCGCAGCCGTTTGAAACCAGAACGGTTTTTAGTCCATTTTCATGGGCAAGCTTTGCAGTATCTCTCACATACTCATATCCGATAAGCGGCTCATTATAGGTAAATGCGATACCGATGTTACCCTTGTCTGTATAGGAGAGGGCAATGCCCACCAGTTCCTCGGGAGATACATATTCTGTTTGTATGTCGCGGCCAATCCCATATGAGATGCTGTGATTCTGGCAAAAGGGACATCTTAGGTTACAGCCGTAGCTTCCGACGGACACAATGAGAGAGCCGGGGAAAAACCTTGCAAGAGGTTTCTTCTCGATTGGATCAAGGGCTATTGATGTAATCTGCCCATAGTTTGAACTTATTATAGCGCCAGCCTTGCAGATTCTGGCCAGGCAAAACCCGGTCTGGCCGTCATTTAAGCTGCAATGGTTGTGGCATACGTTACATACAGGCATGGGAAACCTCATTCATGTCTTACGACTTCAAAACGTGAAAGTTCTATTTCTTCTCCGGGAGCGATTCCTGCTTTCTGACAGGCGATGTTTATCTGCTGGTTAACGTTTGTTACTCCGTCCAGATTTGGAAGGAGGAGTCCTTGTCTTGAACCGTTTCTTACGATAACTCCGTAGCGCTTAACATCCAGTCCGTCTGTGGAAGAAATAGGTTCCGGAGCGCTAAGAACGTCCACGCTTATTTCAAGCCATGGAAGCTCATCTGCTGTAAGCATGGGAAACCTTGGATCGTTTGTACCTGCGCTAATGGCGTTTTGCAGGATTTCTTCTCCCACACAGTCAGTAGTTGCGAGGATAGTTCCTATGCAGCCTCTGAGGGAATGGTTTTTATGGATTGATACAAAGGCTCCAGCCCTGGAGTTATAGATTTCTTCAGGAAGGTCGCCCCATTCCTTTTTATCAAGGTCTGATAAGGAAACGGTTTTGCCGGCTCTTATGTAGTTTTCCAGTGAATATCTTGCAAGGCGAACGTAAGGGTCTTCATCCTTTTGCTTATTCTTTAGCTCAGCCAGCTTTTCTTCCCGCCATATGTCAAGGAACTTTCGGCTATCATCTTTTTTGCCAACTGTAAAAGTGCAGATTCCATAGCCTACACCAAAGGTCGCTTCGTGAGATAAGGCTTTTCCTTTAACAGAGAGCCCATCCAGAGCACCTGCCATCATCACAAAGGATCTGTGACCGCACTCAGCAGCCTTTACGCAGAAGTCATCTGAAAAATCAAAGAGCTTCTTAAAATCAGCTTTTCCGCAGACTTCCATGATCTTTTCATCATATTCGGGAGCTTCCTTGGCAAAGCCGTAAGGTCCGTCTTCTTTCATTTTATGGGCAAGGTCTCCGCTTGCTACGAATACGACTCTTCGGCCTGCCCTGTCTACAGCCTTTTGGATAATCTGTCCCATCTGATAGTGGAGAGCCAGAGGAAGTCCTGAAAGACCGATCCTGACGAGCTTAAAGTCTGTGTATTTTTTACATATGAAATAAAGAGGAATGATGGTTCCGTGATCGAGCTTAGGATCCCGTTCCCCAAGAGTTCCTGCCGGGAATTCGTGGATTGATTGTTCGCCGGAATCTGCTTTGGAAGTTTTTTTTGAAGGCTTTTTGTTTAGCTCTTTGCCTGGTCCACCTTCTTTTGCAATGTCGCAGATGATATTCACAAGCTCGTTGTCGTATTCTGCGTCAAAGCTAACTTCCGGAGCATTGAATTTAGCCATGTCACCGGAGGCAGCAAGACCCGGAGATATATGAAAATAGTCCGCATACATTACGGTGTGGGGACTTGAAATAATGATCGTGTCGGGTTTTAGCTGCGCTATCTTTTCTGCGACCTCTTCATAGGCAGCAGTAGTTGCGCTTATCTGTTTTTCTTCGCCCATGCCCACTTCAGGCAGTATTATAGGTGGATGCGGTACCATGAAAGCTCCAAGTATTGGCATATGTAAGACCTCCCCATAGAATTAAAAAAGAACGACCGAAAATGTACTATCAACAATTATACACCATGTGAATTAATAAAAGAATGTGTAACGGTTCTATATGAAAAACGTTTTCCGTGGTATAATTTTGAAAAACTTAGACTAAAGGCTAAAAAATTTACGAGGAGATGGTATGAAAAAAAGAGGAATTGCATTGATACTGGGGATTATGATGCTGACTTGCGCTTGCAGCAAAGCAGAGAGTGGAAGCATCACTGCAATTGATACGGAAGAAACTGTATCCGAAGAAGTATCAGAAACCAGTGAAGAAACTCAGAGTAACAAGGTTAACATAAGTGAAACTCCGCTTAATGTAGTAGATGATAACTACAGAACTACATACGAAGTGTTTGTATATTCCTTCTGTGACAGTGATGGGGATGGAATCGGAGACCTCAAGGGACTTATTCAGAAGCTTGATTATATAAATGATGGGGATGACACCACAAGTACTGACCTTGGCTGCAATGAGATATGGCTCATGCCGGTGTGCCCATCAACTACATACCATAAATATGACGTAATGGATTACTGCGATATCGATCCTGAGTATGGCACCATGGATGACTACAAAAAGCTTATAGAAGAAGCTCATAACCGCGGAATCAGAGTTATAAACGATATGGTAATGAACCATACTTCATCACAGCATCCCTGGTTTAAGGAGGCTTCCGATTATTTAAGAGGATTATCTGAAGGAGAAGAGCCTGATCCTGAAAAGTGTCCCTATGTTGACTATTATGTTTTCTCAAAGGAAAGCCAGTCCGGGTATGAGAAGCTGGCCGGTTCTGACTGGTACTATGAAGCAAGGTTCTGGTCTGAGATGCCGGATTTAAATCTTAGAAACGTGTCTGTTCAAAATGAATTTAAGGATATAGCAAAATTCTGGCTTGATGCGGGCTGCGACGGATTCAGGATGGATGCGGTAACTTCTTATACAACCAATGATACGGAAAAGAGCACCGAAGAATTATCTGTATTTGTAAAGAACGTAAAGGATATAAATCCCGAAGCTTATATCGTGGGCGAAGCCTGGGCAAATTCTAAAACTTATTCGAAATTCTATGAGAGCGGCATAGATTCCCTCTTTGATTTTGATTTTGCAGACAGTGAGGGAATAGTTGCAAAGTGCGCAAGAGGAAAGCTTTCACCTGTAAAGTATCTTCAGGCACAGATTGACAGAGATTCACTTTATTCTTCCTGCAATGAAAACTACGTGGACGCACCCTTTTATACGAACCATGATATGGCAAGAAGCGCAGGGTACTATACAGGGAAAAACGCCAAAACAAGTACGAAGTTTGCAGGCGCCCTTAACCTCCTTATGAGCGGAAATGCCTTCGTATACTATGGCGAAGAGCTTGGAATGAAGGGCTCAGGTAAGGATGAAAATAAGAGAGCTCCCATGCCCTGGTCATCTGATGAAAAGGCAGAGGGTATGTGCAAGGGGCCTTCCGGAATGGATAATGCCAAAACTCCCTACGGAAGTCTTGAAGAGCAGGCAGAGGATCCTGATTCAATCTACAATTACTACAAGGCTGCTATTAAGCTTAGAAACACTTATCCCGCAATCGGAAGAGGGGATGTGGAAATCCTTGAGGGGGTTTCTACAGACAATAGTGCAGTGTGGATAAAGAGCTGGAATGATGCTGATGGTGAAGTATCTGATACCGTAATGATCGCGGTAAACAATTCGGCTGAAGATATCACTGTAGATTTGAGCGCTGACACAAAGGCAGGTGGTTTTAGGAAGATATCGGATTATATTGTAACATCATCTGATAGCACTAAGCCTTCCTTGAACGGAGATACGCTTACTGTTCCTTCCTTTGGAGTAGTGGTACTTACAAAGGACTGAGACAATCGTTAACCATGTGAACCAATACACGGCATTTAATTAAATAAATACATAAAAAGGAAACCGGAGACTTTCCCTGGCAAATGGGAAAATCTCCGGTTTCAGCATTAATGGTTTGGGTTCTAAGTTATGTAGATGACCTGACAACTATATGGAGCGGAAGAGAAATATCTCTTGGCAACATATTATATCCGTCGATCCTCTGTTTTAATGTATCAAGGGCCAGGATTCCAAACTCCGGTGTGGGAATGCTGACTGTTGAAAGTGGCGGGTTGGAGTATTTGGACATCTCGATATTGGAGATACCCATTACAGCAACTTCATCCGGAACTCTTACATGGAGATCATATAAGGTTCTAAGGATTGCCATAGCCATAAGGTCACTGGATACCACGAAAGCTTCAGGTAACTTCTTTTTCTTATAAAGAGTCTGAATAAACTCGTGGCATTCTTCTTCCTGCCAGTGGCAGTTAACATATGTTTCCTTGTTAACCGGAAGGCCGTGAGAATACATTGCAGACAGATAACCTCTGAAACGTTTACTATCCTCAAGCTTTGATTCGTAAGGTGCTGAGCCTACAAAACCAATCTTACAATAGCCCTTCTCGTACAGTGAATCTACTGCCATTGATGATGCAAGGAAGTGATCGTATCTGATATTGTCGATGGCTTCATGGCCAGTATCAATGCCTACGATGGCAGGCACGTTCTTTTGTATATATTCAAAAATCTTGTCACTTAAGGTATTCATCAGAATGATTCCATCAAGTGGCGGATCAAAGAATCTGTCCAGAGAATCCGAAGTCTCAAGCTCCTTGGAGGTAACAACAAAAGGAATTATGAAGTTATTGTTTCTTGCGTGATCTTCTATAGAAGATAAGATGCTAAGGAAATAAGGATCGCTGTATTTATCCTTTTCTGTGCTGATCACACATCCAATTCTGAATACGGAATCTTTTCCTGAAGCACTACTCTGGGAATGGGACTTTTTGTGGATATTCTTAACCGGAGCTTTGTAGTTAAGCTCTGCTATGGCTTCCCAAACCTTCTCTTTTGTTTCTTCGGTCATACGACCATCAGTATCGTGATTGATTACTCGTGAAACAGTTGCAGTTGATACACCTGCCAGCTTAGCTACATCTCTGATATTGCTCATGTTTACCCCATTGTAAAAAGAAATATTAGATTTTTTAGGTAACAAAAGATTACCTACGAAAAATTATAATAATATTTTGTTACACTGTCAAATATTGCATGAATAATTTGGATAGTTGGCTAAATTATGCGGATTATAAGGCTTTGGGCAAAAGGTAACAGTTGGGTAACACTTGCGAATGTATCAAAATGACGAAGACTAAACAGCGCTACTACGCGGGATACAGTAATTATTGTAGACTTTTGACGAAAAAGAAAACATGGTTTTGTTAAAAATCGCAGTTTTATTGTTTAGTAAAGTGGTGTATAGTTTACCTAGAGTGTTTAGTAAACATATGCTAAACAAAAAACAAATTCATGGAAGAGAGGGAGGAATCACATGAGAAGAAAGATCTTATCTGCAATTCTTTGTGTGGGAATGACAGCTTCAATGCTTACTGGCTGTGGTTCAAGCACAACAACTTCAACTGACACAACAGAAGAAACAAAAGAAGAAACGACAGAAGAAGCTCCTGCAGCAGAGGAGGCTGAAAGCACTGAAGAAGTTGCTGATGAGCCTGTAGCAGAAGCAGCATCAGGTGATGCGGTAGAACTTCACTACGCATACTGGCAGGATACACTTGGAGATTACCTCAATGAATGCAAGGCTAATTTCGAAGCTGCAAATCCCGGCGTAACAGTAGTTCTTGAGCCTACAGCATGGGGTGAGTATTGGACAAAGCTTGAGACAGCAGCTACAGGCGGTGCTGTTGCAGATGTTTTCCAGATGAACGGTCCTAACGTTGGAAAGTATGCATCCGCAGGCGTTATTGTTCCAATAGATGATATGCTTGCAAGTTCAGACCTTGATCTTAAGAATTATCCTGAGGCTATGAACAATCTCTACACAGTAGATGGCCAGCAGTACGGTATCGCAATCGACTACGATACAATCGGTCTTTGGTACAACAAGGAACTCTTTGATGCAGCAGGTGTTGAGTATCCTTCAGAAGACTGGACATGGGATGACATGGTAGCTGCAGCTGAAAAGCTTACAGACGAAGCTAACGGCGTATATGGTATCGCAGCAGGATACAACGATCAGGGCTGCTTCTATAACACAGTTCCTCTTACAGGCGGTTACATCTTAAATGATGATAAGTCAGCTTCAGGATTCTCACTTCCGGAGACAAAGGAAGGAATCAAGATTTGGGTAGACCTTATTGATAAGGGCTTATCACCTACCCAGGCTTCACTTACAGAGAATGCTGATTACGTTCAGTTCATGTCAGGCAAGATCGCAATGATGTTTGCAGGTGACTGGTATGCAGCAACATTCGTACAGGATGAAGAGTTTGCTAAGAAGTGCGATGTTCAGTATCTTCCTAAGATCAATGGCAAGCGCACATCTGTAATCCATGGTAAGGCAAACTGCATTTCAGCTTCTTCCAAGAATCAGGAAATCGCATGGAAGTGGGTTGAGTACCTTGCAAGCAAGGAAGCAAATGAGATCCTTGGAAAATCAGGTGCAGCTATACCTTCATACACAGGTTGCGCAGAGCTTTACTTTGAGCAGTATCCTAACTACAACATGGGAATTTTCGCAGATGAAGCAGAGAATATGTCATATCCTTATCCTGCAAGTAAGACATCAGCAGAGTGGGGCGACATCATGTTTAACCAGCTTGTATCAGCATATTCACAGGAAATCTCTGTAGACGAAGCTTGTGATAACATCGCGGCCGAGATGGACGCTCTTCTTGCTAGCGAATAAGACAGAAAAAAGTTTTGGGGTGACAGACAGTGAAAAGGATGAGTCATAGAAAGAAAACTGAATTGTTTTGGGGACTCTTTATGATAGCTCCTGTAACGATCGGACTTGGTATATTTTACTTTTATCCGTTCTTCAGAGTAATAAGAGATTCCCTGCATAACATAGGTGCTTTTGACAGAGATCAGGGTTTTGTGGGATTTAAAAACTACGTGACCATGTTCAGTGATGCAGAGATGTGGCAGACACTTCTTAACACCTTTAAGTATGTAATCATAATTGTGCCGTGTTCGCTGCTCCTTGCGCTTTTTGTAGCAGTTCTCTTAAACACCAGGATAAAAGGCTTGTCCATATTCCGTGTCATCTATTTCTTACCGGCAATAACAATGTCAGTAGCTGTTTCTATGGTATGGCGATGGATATTTAACGGTGATTATGGAATCTTAAACAGCATTATGACCGGGATCGGGCTACCGGCAAGGCAGTGGCTCAATGACAGAAGCACTTCAATGCTTTGTATCTGTATAGTCGCGATCTGGTCAAATGTTGGTTACTACATGATAATCCTTCTGGCAGGAATCCAGGGCATTTCAAAGGGATATTATGAGGCAGCAGAAATTGATGGTGCGAGTGGTTTTCAGAAGTTTTACAAGATCACTCTTCCCCTTCTGACTCCTACGATTTTCTATGTTGTCATAATGCTTATAATATCTACCTTCCAGACTTTCGATGGTATCTACCTGATGATCGGAACGAAGGCAAATGCAATAAAGTGGACACAGTCAGTTGTCATGTATTTCTACCGTTCAGCCTTTGATTACTCCAAGAAGGGCTATGCATCTGCAGTAGCAGTTCTGCTCTTTGTGATCATAATGGCTATTACGGTATTCCAGATGAAAATGCAAAAGAAGTGGGTGAATTACGACTAATGGGATTACATACAAAAAGTAGAAAAAACAAATTTTCAACAATAATTGTATATCTGATTCTCATAGGAGGAGTGGTAATAGCGGTGGCACCATTTGTATGGATGTTCTTAACTGCCTTTAAAACCAACTCAGAAGCTATGGCAATTCCTCCTGTGATTTTTCCAAAGCAGATCAGACTGACAAGCTTTGTAACTATAGTGGATAAGCTTCCATTCATCACGATTTACACCAACACGGTTATCTCAGCTGTTGTAACAGTAATCGCTCAGCTCACGTTCTGTTCAATGGCGGGATACGCATATGCGAGAATCGACTTCCCCTTCAAGAATGTGCTTTTCACTATAACATTAGCAGTACTGATGGTCCCCGGAACATTCTTCATTCTCCCTCAGTACAGAATAATTTATAAGCTGGGACTTCTAAATTCCATACCTGCACTTTTCTTACCGAATCTGTTTAGTGCAATGGGAACGTTCCTACTTAGGCAGTTCTTCCTATCGCTGCCACAGGAACTTGAGGACGCGGCTTATATCGATGGATGTAGTAGGGGCAAAGCTTTTCTTCTGATAATGCTGCCTTTGGTAAAACCCGGTCTTGTGTCACTTGGAATATTGACCTTCAAGTTCGCATGGAATGACCTCATGTGGCCTATGATAGTCAATACTTCAACAGAAAAAATGACACTTTCACCTGCTCTTTCTTTCATGCAGGGACAATATGTAACAGATTACCCGGGAATTATGGCCGGAGCAATCATGGCAGTAATTCCGGTAATCATACTTTTCGCCGTTTTTCAGAAGCAATTCATAGAAGGAGTTGCACATACAGGTATTAAGGGATGAGATAAACTAATTAGTATTGGGGAAAACAGATGTGGATTAAAAAGGCTACTTTTTTTCTACATCTGTTTTTTGTTGCAAAAATTGCCCTAAAATGGGCGTTTTACCCTGCCTGCCTGTATATAAATGGTTCAAAAAAGAAAAAAGGAGGAGGAAAATTAAGTGAAACGTTGTATGAAGAAAAGACTTTCAAAAGCATTTTGCGTATCCTACGCAGCGTTGTTTGGCGCTTTTTCACTTCTTGGACAAACGCCTATAACAGCGAAAGCAGCGACGGATCCCGGCATAACGATCGATGGAGATTTAAAAGACTGGGATCACATTAAGAAAATCGAGACCGAAAATGAAGCAATGCCTTATGTTGCTGCATTTACAACAGATACAGATCTGTACATTATGAGAGAGGTTTCTGACCCTGCAACCTGGTCAGTTGACCAGTTCTTTATTGACGCAGACGGTGATCATGAAAACGGACTTAACCTCATAGGAATTGATTATCTTTTGGAAGGTGGAAGTCTGTATAAATACGCAGGTGTTGGCGGAGCCTGGAACTGGGGAAATACTTATGATTTCAGCGTAAAAATGACAAATGAAAAGGACCTTGCAGAGTATAAGATTCCCTTTTCATCCATTGGAAATCCTAAGGGCAAAATCCGCATCAACATCCATAGCTTTACAGCAAATTATGCATCTCCATATGCAAGCTATCCTGCAAATACCAGTGACCTAATGGAAGTGCCAACTTACGATGAAGTATATGTTGAGACCACAGATGTGGAAATCTCAGATTTCGATTTAAAGACAGTAGGTGAACTTAAGGCTATCACCGAGGAAACCATGGAAGGCGGCACTGTGGGTACATTCAGCGCAGCCGGTGGTAATGGCAAATATTCATATGGATTTGCTGCATCTTCTCTATACGGAAAAGATAACAGTAAGTTCAAGATTTCCGGCGACAAGCTCATAGTAAAGAGCGGAATGCTGGCTCCCGGAAAGTACTCAATCTATGTAAAGGTTACCAGCGGCTCTCGTTCAGAGAAGAAAGCATTTTCTATCAAGGTTGAGCCTGCTGATGCTTCCACCAGGATTGATGAAGCTGTTTTCTCAGGTAAAAAGGGACAGTGGTTTTCAGTTGATCACAACAGTGTAAACCTTGTTGCTAACCTGCTTGAATTGAAGGCAGCCTGCGATGGCGAGTATCTCTATGCATATGTTGATGCGCTGTCACTTGGAGAAAATGCTGAATTCTATATCAGCACAACACGTGATAACGGCGCAGATATGACTGATGTATGGACAGATGCCGGTAGCGTTACCTATAAGGTAACTCTTGATGGTAAGCTCTACATTTATGATGGAGAGTTTATAGAAAACGGAAAGGCAGATGTTTACGCTAATGGTAAAGGTGCAGAGATTAGGGTTGCTTTGGCCGACCTTGGTGATGCAAACGGCTTTGTAAGAGTTGGCATTAAGGATGGCAACGGCGGCATTCTTCCTAACCAGGGAAAGGCAATGCTTACCTGCGTTACACCTATAAAGGGTGAGCTTCCTACCATTACCCTTGACGGTGATGACAGCGACTGGTCAGGAGTTTCCAGGATTGCTACAGGATCAGGTTCAATGGGCGATCTCTATGCATTTAAGGATGACACCAACCTGTATGTATGCACAACAACAAGTAAGTTTAACTTTGAGAACAATTTCGCTGTATCAACAAACCTTCTTATAAATGTTGACGGCGATGCTTCAACAGGATATCAGCAGGATACTTATGAAAACAGTGGTGCTGATTTCCTTGTTCAGGACTGGTATTCAAACGGACCTGAGAGAAATATCGAGTTCTTCTGGACAGAGCAGAAGGGCTGGAGCTGGACCCTTATTCAGGGACACAATGCTTATAAAGAGTATAAGCAGGTGGGAGATGTTGTAGTAATTGAATATGTTCTTCCTCTTGCTGATATGGAAGGCCACGGAATAGATATTACAGATGACCTCAAGATCTCTGTAGACAGAACTCCCGCACTTTTACAGGGAGGAACTCCGGAAGGAAGAACTCCTGCCTGTGGCTCTTATGTTTCTGTACAGAGAAAGGGTAGTGATGTGAGCGTAAGTCTTGATGATAACTCTTTTGAAGATTGGGAGAGTGTTTCAAATGTAGCAAAGAATTTCGTAGCTGAAGCAGCGCTTAACTTCTATGCTACAAAGAGTGCAGATCGTCTTTACACACTTGTTTCAAGTGATGCAGGCGGACTTAATACAGTAAATACATATTACATCAGTACAGGAAAAGATACAGGTTTTGAGTTTGCAGGCTATGAGAACGTAGATTATATCGTAAGAGATGCAAGTCTCTTTGAAGTTACTGCAGACAATACACTTTCAGAATCACTTGGCAGTGTTTGGATGAGTTATTACGACGATTCTGTTGAGATGCAGCTCTATCTTTCTCAGCTTGGAAATCCCGGTACCATCGAGATCGGCTGGAGAGGTGTTGATGGATCATATGCTATTCCAAGCGAAGGCTTCCTTAATGTCAGTGCTACATGCGATATAGCCAGGGAAGAAGGATATTACTATCCGGTAGAAGATTTTGCTTCATTCTCCAACCCTTATAAAGGCTGGGTAGGCTGGGCAAGAGATTACGATAAGGATAGAGACGGTCAGATAGCTTATGACCAGAGAGCAACTTACATCGCAGTAAGATGGAGCGAGTTTGAGCCTGAAAAGGGTAAGTATGATTTTGAAGGAATAAGCAAGAAGTACGGTTTTGATTATTGGAAAGAAAAGGGTGTAAGACTTAATGTCCGCTTTGTAATGGATAATCCTGAGGTTCTTGAAGATGGTCAGACTCGCAGAATGGATATTCCGCAGTGGCTATTTGAAGAACTGGCAGCAGAAGCAGGAAGCGAAGAAGGAGCAGGAACCTTCTACAACGACATGGCTAACCTTGGCGGAGCAGGTTTCTCACCTAACTACAACTCAGACCTTCTTCTTAAGTATCATGATGAAGTAATTAAGAAGCTTGCTGAGTATTTTGATGATAATTCGCTTACAGCTTTCGTTCAGATAGGAAGCCTTGGACACTGGGCTGAGTTCCATACATGGCCTGAAGGAACAGGAGTATTCCCTAATCCTGAGAGAGCTACCAAGTACATGGAAAGCTATACAAAGTACTTTAAGAACGTAAAGGTTGGACTTCGTAAGCCTTATCCTTACGCAGCTGAGAATAACTTTGGATTGTTCAATGATATTTTCGGTGTTTCACAGTATTCAGGTACATATACATACCTTGATTGGATCAACAACGGCGATACAGATATTCCATATGCTACAAATGAGGATGTAGCAAATTCCAAGATGCCTGATTTCTGGAAATATAACTATTCAGGCGGTGAATTTGCAGAAGGTGATCCTAAGCTTCATGTAGATAACGCCGGTATCATCGGATGTCTTGAGCAGGTAAGAGATACACATGTATCCTGGCTTGGACCTTGCTCACCTGCAGGACTTTCAACAGACCTTATATTCTCAAGTCTGTACGAAGCTAATATCTTAGCTCTTCAGAAGCAGATGGGTTATAACTTTGCACTTGAAAAGATCGCAAAGCTCGGAAACATAACAACAGGTGAAAACACAAATATCACAATGGTATGGAATAACGAAGGTGTTGCTCCTTTCTATTACGAGTGGCCTTTAGAGTTTTCACTTATCGACGGAAGCGGCAACGTGGTTGATAAGCAGGTTGTTTACGGAGATATCACAAACTGGCTTCCCGGAAGAACAAAGGTAGAAGTACCTGTTAAGTTCTCAAGTGAAGTTGCTACAGGAAACTATACTCTTGCTGTTGCAATTATTGATAAGGACACCTTAGAGCCCGGCATCAGACTTGCTATTTCAGGCGGTAGAGATGATCTTAGATATCCTCTTTATGCTGTAAGCGTAACTCAAGGTGCAAAAACTGATGATTCAACTCCTGTAGAGGAAGTTGCACCTGAACAGACAGGTATAGTAGTAGGCGATACCGCTAAATCTGAGTCCGGTGAAACAGTTAAGGCACTTGACGGCGGAGAGGCTGTATCTGTAACAAAGGCTGTTAATAAGAAGAACGCTACTATCAAAGCAAAGATGACAGTTAATAAAAAGGAATACCTTGTAACAGGCATTTCTTCCAAGTCTACAGGCTCCAAGGTTAAGAAACTCACTATCGATGGTAAGAATCTCAAGAGCGTAAGCTCAAAGGCATTCATTAACTCCAAGAAGCTTACCAAGATCGTGGTTAAGAATGTTAAGAAGAAGTCTAAGATCGGAAAACAGATCATAAAGGCAGCTAATAAGCTTTCCAAGAAGACCGGAAAGACAGTAAAAGTTGTTTTCAAGTCAAAGTAAAAAGGGAGGACAATAGCGTATGAATAAGAAAAAAATATTAGCATTATTCCTTTCTTTATCACTTTCTGTAAGCATTGGTGCAGGCGCTGTTCCTAAGGTCGTTTTTGCTGAAGAAAATATAGAGCAGACTGTCCTGGATGAATCATCCAAAGAAGCCGGCGAAGAAGGAGAAGTAGCCGGAGAAAAAAGAAATGGGGATGAGGAAGGCGAGAGTAACCCTGATAAGGATGCTGAATCCGGCGAGGATTCTGCAGATAAGAAGGATGTCGATAATTCATCCGATAAGGAAAGAGCACAAGACACTGAAGAAGGTGGCAAAGAGTCCGGAGAGGGCCAAGAAGCCGGAGATGGCCAAGAAGCCGGAGAGGGTCAAGAAGCCGGAGAGGGCCAGGAAGCCGGAGAGGGCCAAGAAACCGGAGATAACAAGGAAGAGGGAGAGACCCCTTCAGATGTATCCGGTGATGTCAAGACCGAAGAAGCTATTGATGGTGATGAGACATCAGACGATAAAAATGCAACCACAGATGCAGATGCTGTAACAACTGATGACGGGGCTTCTGATGGAGAAGATGGTTCTGAAGGCGAGCAGACAGAAATTTCTATCAGCGAGATAAAAGCTGACAGCACAGGAAATGGCTGGAAAGTTGAGAACGCTAAGCCTGGCGGAATAGGAAGAATGTATTATGATACAGGTGTTAAAGCCAGGTTCAGAGCTGATGTTACAGGCTACACTTATAAGGCAGGCGATATAGTTACTATCCGGATGAGCTCCAATATGAAAGTTCCGGATATGAAAGTTCTCCTCTGCCATAGTAATTCTTCAAATGACTATATTACTCTTGGCTACCTGGACGCAGAGGAAGAAATCAAATTCAAGATTCCTGAAACTGATATCTTCACTGAAAGTAATCCTGTTAACTGGCTGAGATTCCAGTTTGATAAGGGAGAAGAGGGAGATTTCGTTGAGCTTTTAGGAATAACCATCACCACCCCTGAAGTGGATCCTGATGGTCCTACTTTCGTTGATGCACAGTGCCCTAAGGGTGTTGCCGTAACCTATTACACAGATATCTATTCCAGAGGTTTTGCATGGAGTACAAATGATGAAGTAAGTGATAACTCATTATTCTATGTAAAGGCTTCCGAAGGACAGAAAAAGGATGATGTTGACTGGGATTCTGAGGAGGTTGTAGAAGTAAAGGCTACCATGAAGGAATCCACAGATGTATCAGATGTGACATGGCATCTTTTCAAGGCTCATGTAGAAGACCTTGAGCACGGCGCAAAGTATTTCTTTAGAACAGGAAATAAGGAGACCGGTTTTTCAGATGTAGGTAGCTTTACAGTGGAAGCCGACAGCGATCAGATTAACAGCCTTAGATTTGTGCATCTTACAGACTGCCAGGAGGATAAGGAAGTAAATTATCATAAGTGGGCGAATGTTCTTAAGAACGCTATGAAGGTACAGCCTGAGAGCAAGTTTGTTGCATTTACAGGAGATCTTACAAATGATTCACACCAGACTCTTAGCATGGAGCAGTGGATCTGGGGACTTGATGCTCCTAAGGATACACTTCTTAATACAGTAATTGAGCCTAGTAGCGGAAACCATGATAAGTATCCTTATTCATTTACAGACAGGTTTGATATTAACTGGGCTGATTATGATGGCGGCGATACAACTGATCAGCTCACCGGAGGATGCTACTCATATACCTACGGTGATGACATAGTATTTATCAACTTGAATACTAACGATGCTGATGGTGGCATGGATTCATTTAAGACACAGTATGACTGGTTTGTAAATGAACTTGAGACATACAAAGACTATAAGTGGAAGATAGTTCAGGTTCACAAGGGACTTATGTCTACAGGAAATCATACAAATGACGGTGAAGTAGATCAGCTTCGTGACTGGCTGCCTCCGCTCTTTGCAAAGTACAAGGTAGACCTTGTTCTTCAGGGACATGACCACGTATATACCAGATCAAGAAGCTATTACTATGGTGATGATTTTGACGGAAATGTTTACGATGGACATGAGCCTTGCTGGCTTGACGGCGAATGGATTGAAGATTATCAGGTTGGTGATGAAACAAGAGCCGTTAACCTTGAACCTTGCGGAACACATTATGTAACCATCAACTTCTGTGCAAGTAAGCAGTATGCAGTCGAGAAGGATATCGATCCTGTTATCCATATTGGAAAAAATCCTATCGAAGGTAACGGATGCTCCATTCAGAACGGAATGCCTATGTTTGGTGCAGTTACAATCGAGGGCGATGTTCTGGTATATGACGCATATGTTTATGACGCATCTTCAAAAGAGAGCACTCTCTATGATACCTTTGCTGTTGATAAGAATAACGACAGAGGTTACAGAGACCGCAACGAAGGTAAGAAGGAAGTTACACTTACAGGCATTACCGTAGAGAGTAAGAAGTATGACGGAGTTGCTCCAAAGCTTGATGTTAGCAGATTTGTCTGCTCGGATCCTACAGTCATTGATTGCAGATCCTTCTCCTATGAGATCGTAGGAAGAGACGGAACAAACTATAGTTCCACAGAATATCTTCCTAAGGAAGTAGGAAAATACACCATAACGATTTCAGTAGGTAAAAAAGATAAAGATCATTTTGGAAGTCAGGTTATTGATTTTGAAATAACTCCGTAGTTTAATACATTAGAGGGAAGTCATAAAGACTTCCCTCTAATTCTGTGAGGAGATGCATATTATGAGACTTTTATTTATCAGACACGGAGATCCGGATTACGAACATGATACATTAACTGAAAAAGGCAAGGTTGAAGCAGCCCTTCTTGCAAAGAGGATTAAAGATTTTAACATTGATGATGTTTATGTTTCACCCCTTGGAAGAGCACAGGCTACAGCAAGATATTCTCTTGATGTTTTACAGAAAGAAGCAAAGACCATGGACTGGCTTAAGGAGTTTCCTGCTGAATTTGATCCTAATGTATACCCGGATGCAAGGAAAGCTTTTCCTGAATATCCCATAAATAAAGAGACCGGAAAATATAATAAGCACGGCATTTGGGACATCTATCCTTCATACTACGGACAGCACAGAGAGCTTTTTGACAGGGATGGATTTAGAGAAAGTGATATTGCTAAGGCAGGAGATACCTGCGAGGTTTATGATTATGTAACAGGGGAGTTTGATAAGCTTCTTGCCGAATATGGCTACGAAAGAGACGGAGATATTTATCATGTAACAAAGGCTAATGATAAGGTTATCGCATTCTTTTGCCACTTTGGAATTTCTTCGGTACTTTTGTCACATCTATGGAATGTATCGCCCTTTGTGCCACTTCAGTATTTAGCTATGCTTCCAACTTCAGTAACAGAGATCGTAACTGAGGAGAGGCAGGAGGGTATTGCTACTTTTAGAACCCTTAGAATTGGAGACCTGACGCACCTTACTATGGGAGGAGAAGAACCTTCGTTTTCTGCAAGATACTGCGAGATGTTTACAAATACAGACGAGAGACATTAGTCTGAATTTTAATATGATACCTCCTAAGCAGGTGGGTTTTAATACTAAGAGACTGCTTATGAGGTATCTTTTTTTGCATTGTCAGAAAACTGACTAGCGGTCATATAAAGTGTTTGAAAACTCGTAAGATTATATGAGTTTCCACTCTGCTATGATAAAATAACACCATAGGGGGGTTCCGTAAAAAAAGCGGAATCCATTTGTACAAGGCTGTTATAGCCAATTTTGGAAATCATGTACTGGGGAAAACAATTTTATGTAAGGAGATTTTTTATGGGAAAAAGCATGGCAGAATGGAAGATCGGAGACCCAATGATCAATGAGAATGATTATTGGCAGGATCCGAACTATGTGGCGGAAGATCCTGAAAAGGAAAAACTGGTATTGAAGCTGGCTACTTTGATAACAGACCGTTACGCAAAGAAATTATTCGGTAAGATCAACAACAGGGATCCTGAGTATTGGATGCTTGATATGATTCTTAACAAGGAACAGGTTAAGTTCCTTATCAATTTTAAAAAGACAAGAGTTCCTTATTCAATAGAAGAACTTGCCAAGATGAACAACATGAGTGTGGAAGATGCGCAGAAGATGATTGACCGCCTCGTTTGGATTGGTATTGTCGAGATGAACAGAGCAAAGACAGAGGATAAGCACAAGCAGTATGAGCTTCCTATCTTTGTTCCCGGTTCAGCTGAGTTCATGATGATGCAGGATAAGCTGACAGATGAGTTTCCTCAGCTTGCAACTTTCTTTAATCTTATGACACAGCTTCCGCTTGCGGGAATCACTCAGATGGTTCCACCCGGAGGCGCAGGTGTTGGAATGCACGTTATTCCTGTTGAGAAGGCAATAAGCATTGAGAACAAGTCAGTGCCAATCGAGCACCTCTCAAGATGGATCGACATGTACGATAAGTATGGTATTTCAGAGTGCTCCTGCAGAAAGCAGCAGGCAATGAGAGGCGAAGGCTCAGGTGAGATCCGTGGTGATTATTGTATCGGTATGGGCGACATGGCTGAGTACATGGATAGTCGCGGAATCGGTCATTATGTAACAAAAGAGGAAGTATACGAAATCCTCGAGAGAGCAGAGAGACACGGTTATGTTCACCAGATTACCAATATCGACGGTGAGGGAAAGATTGTTGCTATCTGTAACTGTGCACCCGGTGTATGTAATGCTCTTAGAACATCACAGCTTTTCAATACACCCAATATGTCAGCATCAGCTTACAGAGCACATGTTGAAAAGAATAAGTGCGTAGCCTGCGGTAAGTGCGTAGAGGTTTGCCCTGCAGGTGCAGCTAAGCTTGGACAGAAGCTTTGCAAGAAGGATGGCAGCGAGGTTACATATCCCAAGGCTGAGCTTCCCGATGCAACTAAGTGGGGACCTGAAAAGTGGAATTACAATTTCCGAGATGATAACAAGATTAACTGTTATGAGACAGGTACAGCACCTTGTAAGACAGCTTGTCCTGTACACCTTTCAGTTCAGGGTTATATAAAAATGGCTGCAGAAGGTAGATACGAAGATGCTCTTAAGCTTATTAAGCAGGACAATCCGCTTCCTATGATCTGCGGTGCGATCTGTAACAGAAGATGCGAAGATGCCTGCACAAGAGGAACGATCGATCAGCCGCTTGCTATTGATGAAATCAAGAAGTTCATTGCTTCTCTTGATCTTAAGAAGGAAGATAGATACATTCCTCTTTGCGAAAAGCATGATGGCGGAATGTGGAGTGATGATTACAAGCTTGCAATTATTGGTGCAGGTCCTGCAGGACTTGCAGCTGCATACTTTGCAAGGAGAGACGGATATCCGGTTACAGTTTTTGAGAAAGAAAAGAGAGCCGGCGGTATGCTTATGAACGGCATTCCAAGCTACAGACTTGAGAAGGACATCATCGAAGCTGAGATCGACGTTATCAGCAAGATGGGCGTTGAATTCAAATATGGCGTAGAAGTCGGAAAAGATATTACTATAGAGGAACTTAGAAAACAGGGCTATAAGGCATTTTTCATTGCTATAGGTTGTCAGGGCGGAAGACTTGTTGGAGTTCCCGGAGAAGATGCCAAGGGTGTTCAGACAGGTGTTGATTTCCTTAGAAAAGTTAACCTTGATCACAATGAGAAGCTTTCAGGCGAAACAGTAGTAGTCGGTGGTGGTAACGTTGCAATCGACGTTGCAAGAACTGCAGTAAGAGCAGGAGCTTCTAAGGTTACAATGCTCTGCCTTGAGAGTGCAGATGAAATGCCTGCAGCTAAGGATGAAGTTCATGAAGCTAAGGAAGAGGGCATTGAGGTTAAGAACTGCTGGGGTCCTAAGGAAATCCTTACCGAGAACGGAAAGGTTACAGGCATCGTATTTAAGCGCTGTACAGCGGTTAAGGATGCTGACGGAAGATTCAATCCTCAGTATGATGAAAGCCAGACCATTACAATTAACTGTGAGAATGTTCTCCTTTCAGTAGGACAGTCTATTGTATGGGGTGACCTCCTTAAGGGAACAAAGGTTGAGCTTAGACCGAATGGAGGAGCTATTGCTGATCCTCTTACACTTCAGACAGCTGAGCCTGATATCTTCGTTGGTGGTGATGTATTTACAGGCCCCAGATTTGCAATTGATGCGATTGCAGGCGGTAGAGAAGCTGCTGTTTCCATGAACAGATTCGTTCATCCCGGGAACAGGCTTGATCTTGCAAGAGATAGAAGAGAGTTCATAGAACTTGACAAGGATGATATCAAGGTTGAGAGTTTTGATAACGCTCCCCGTCAGGTGCCGGGAACAAAGGCCGGTGTTGCTAAGGATACTTTCGATGACCTTAGACTTACTCTTACTGAGGAGCAGGTTAAGAAGGAAGCAAACAGATGTCTTGGCTGCGGTGCTACAACAGTAGACGTAAACAAGTGTATCGGCTGCGGACTTTGTACAACCAAGTGTGAATTTGATGCTATACATCTTTCAAGAGATATTCCTGAAGCAAGTACAATGGTTCGCTCAGAGGATAAGCTTAAGAAGGTTGGCCCTTACGCTATAAAGCGTGCAGGCAAGATTGTAATCAAAAAGGTTACAGGTAAAGAATAAATAATGATTGGATGCCTGATATTGTAACGATAGCTAATCGAAGCGATATTGAAGGATAATAAAATGAACCGGAGAGTAAATAATTGGTCTCCGGTTCATTTGTCATATATTATTCTTCATAATAAGTTCTTATACATCATTTGCTATTACTTTTTTTCATAATGATTTTTACAGAGAAGAACCTCATTAAGGAGTCTTCAGCCGCCATTTCCCTGAATGATGATTTTATTTCCATGCTCATCATAAACAGCTCTGATGGGATCTCCTACGATGCATCCCGGGTAGGAGTCCTGCATCTTAAGTTTATTTTCTGAAATGAAAAAGTTTTTGTAATCGTAGTAATAGATGTATCTGTCCAGAAATTCATCTGTATGTGCCGAGTACTTTACGCCGTCTATATATGCTGTTTTTTCTGACTGACCAAAGAAGAATATTGCTAGTGGAAGGAAAAAGTAAATGACGCAAAATATAAGCGTAGCAGTGGTAGCAACATAGATTGCAATCTGAACCTTTTTGTTTTCGTTTCTTCGAACCTTTTGGATTATTCCGATGACAATTCCCAGTACTGAGAAAATCACTATTCCCTGATACATAAAGAATCTGAATCTAAGGTGCAGGGCGCTTAGTACAATTG
>JAILPB010000126.1 GCA_024690485.1 Butyrivibrio sp.
ATTTCCTTATATGTTAGAATCTATAAAGTTTAAATATTGGGAGGCCACAAAATGGAAAATGTTACAGCATTAAATCATCCGCTTATTGAACATAAGCTTTCAATTCTTAGAAACAAGCACACAGGCACAAAGCTCTTTAGAGAGGTTGTAAGTGAGATCGGTGCTTACCTTATCTATGAGGCTATGCGCGACGTTGAGCTTGAACAGACAACAGTTGAGACTCCTCTTGAAACAATCACAATGGGAACACTTAATGAAGATAATTATGCATTTGCTCCTATCATGAGAGCAGGAATGGGTATGCTTGATGGCGTACTTAAGGTTATTCCTAATGCTAAGATCGCTCATGTTGGAATGTACAGAGACGAGACCACATTTGAGCCTGTTAATTACTTCTTTAAAGCACCAGAAGATATCGGAAACAGAGAAGTTATCATCCTTGATCCCATGCTTGCAACAGGCGGATCTGCATGTGATGCTATTGATCTTTTCAAGAAAAAGGGCGTAGAGAAGATCCGTTTCATCTGCCTTATTGCTGCGCCTGAGGGACTTAAGAAGGTTACAACAGAGCACCCTGATGTTCCGATCGTTTGCGCACACATTGATGATCACCTCAACGAAAACTGCTATATCGTACCCGGTCTTGGTGATGCAGGTGACCGTATTTTTGGTACAAAATAAGGAAGAGATGTTTTATGGCTGTTATAAACAACAGAACACCATTAAGCGACGAATTTATGATGCCGGCGGAGTATGATCTACACGCCGGCACAATTATGATATGGCCAATCAGAGAGGGAAGCTGGGGTAAGGATTCCTCTGCAGCAAAAAAGGCATTTTGTAATATTTTTTATGAGATTATAAAATGCGAAGATCTCTATCTGATTGTTGATTCAGTCCACCAAAAAGAAGCGAAAGACTTTATCTTGGCTGAATTTAAGAACTATCTTTTAAAGGAAAATAAGGACTTCGAATCTATAAAAACAGACTCTGAATCAGGGCTTGAATATGTAAGCAATGAGCCTTACGAATATAAGCTTTATTTCCTTAATCTGGAAACAGATGATTCCTGGGCAAGAGATACGGGGCCTACCTTTGTTAGAAATAATGAAGGAGCCGTTCGCGGAATCAACTGGTCTTTTAATGCCTGGGGTGGTGAGTTCGACGGACTTTATGCTTCCTGGGATAAGGATGATAAGGTAGCATCATTTTTTTGCGATATAAAAGGATATGACTACTATGAGGCTGCTTCTTTTGTCCTTGAAGGCGGCTCTATTCATTCTGACGGCGAAGGAACTGTAATGGTTACGGAAAGCTGCCTTTTAAGTAAAGGTAGAAATCCGGAACTGACAAAGGAAGAAATAGAGGATAAACTAAAAAGTTACCTTGGGGCTGAGAAAGTGTTATGGCTCCCTAGCGGAATCTATAATGATGAAACAAATGAGCATGTAGATAATGTCTGTGCATTTGTTTCTCCCGGGGAAGTTGTTCTTGCATGGACAGACAACACAGATGATCCGCAGTATGAGATGTCCAGGCGTGACCTTGAGTATCTTGAAAATGTCACAGATGCAAGAGGAAGACACATTAGGATTCATAAGCTTCTTGTTCCCAAGATACCTGTTTGCTGTACTGAAGAAGACATAGACAATTATGTTTTCGAGGAAGGCGAAGATGAAAGGGATATAGGGGAAAGACTTGCAGCCAGCTATGTGAATTTCTATTTTACAAATACATCAGTACTTCTTCCTCAGTTTGGAGGAGAAAATACTGAAAGTGATGAACTGGCTGTTTCTTTTATGAGTAAGGTCTGTCCGGGTAGAAAGATCGTTCCGATTGATGCAAGAGCAATACTTCTTGGTGGGGGAAATATACACTGCATAACTCAGCAGATACCTGATTCAATAAGCAATATGAAGAGAAAAGTGATCAGCTTTGAATAAGAATGGGGAAAAGGATATGCATAATAATACAACGTCAACAACGGTAGCATGTATACAGTTTGCCTGTGGAAAAGAAGCATATGGTAACAATGAAATAACAGATGAAGAGCTTGTAAGCCTTAATATCAAGAAAGCTGAAAAGCTTGTGAGAAAGGCGGCTGCTCAGGGAGCACAGATCATTCTTTTATCCGAACTTTTCGAGAGACAATATTTTTGTCAGGAGAGAAGATATGATTATTATGATTTTGCAACAACTACTGCTAAAAACAGGGCTGTTCAGCATTTTAGAAACGTTTGCCGAGAGCTCTCAGTAGTGATGCCCATAAGCTTTTATGAACGAGAAGGCAATGTGATGTATAACTCCGTTGCCATGATCGATGCTGATGGTGATATCCTTGGTGTTTACAGGAAAACTCATATTCCGGATGACCATTTTTATCAGGAAAAATTCTATTTCACTCCCGGGGATTCAGGATTTTCCGTATTTGAAACAGCTTACGGAAGAGTCGGAATAGGAATTTGCTGGGATCAGTGGTTCCCGGAGACTGCAAGATGTCTTGCCCTTCAGGGTGCAGATATAATTCTTTATCCTACAGCTATTGGATCAGAACCTATTCTTGATGTAGACAGCAGCGGACATTGGCAGAGAACCATGCAGGGGCACTCTGCAGCTAATATCATTCCTGTTGCGGCAGCAAACAGGATCGGAACTGAAAATGTGACTCCGTCTGAAGAAAACGGTGGGCAGCTTTCAAGCCTTAGCTTTTACGGTACAAGCTTCCTTACTGATGAAACAGGAGATATCTTAAGGCAGGCAGGAAGAAATTCCGAGGAAATAATCATGGCTGTATATGATTTTGCCGAGATTCGTCAAAACAGATTGTCCTGGGGCTTATTTAGAGACAGAAGACCTGAATGCTATGGAGACATAGTTGAATAAATTCCGGCATTACTTTAACGAATTAAAGCGATGGTCTTCTCTTTTTGGCTTAAATAATATATAATTCGTAAATGTTTGTGGTTGAAAATAGGGCTTATACAATATATATTTAATATGTATAGGCTGACCACTAAATGTTGTGATTATGTGCGAGGGCAATATATGACACTTATAGATGGGGAAAAGAATGGTGTTTATACTATCAAAGAAATAAACATCGAAAAGCAAGTATACTCCATGAGACTTAAATCAATAGGCGTTACTAACGGCAAGCAGATTAAAGTTGTAAATAAGAAATCTCAGGGAGGCCTTATTATACAGGTAGACAGAAAGCAGATAGCGCTTTGTAGAAATATGGCTTCCGGTATAGTTGTTGAATTTGAAAAGAAAGAATATCCCGAAGTAATGTAACTTTGGGAGGGAGAGGTATACATTAATGGCACAGAAAATTAGAACACGTTATGCTCCCAGTCCTACCGGCAGAATGCACGTAGGTAACCTAAGAACCGCACTTTATGCGTATTTAATTGCTAAGCATGAGGGCGGTGATTTTATCTTAAGAATTGAGGATACAGACCAGGAGAGATATGTCGAGGGAGCTGTAGATATTATTTACAGAACCATGCAGGCTACAGGTCTTATCCATGACGAAGGACCTGATAAGGACAAGGGAGTTGGACCTTACGTTCAGAGTGAGAGACAGGCTCAGGGTATCTACCTTAAGTATGCTAAAGAGCTTGTTGAGAAGGGTGAAGCATATTATTGCTTCTGCACGCCTGAGAGACTCGAGACCTTAAAGCAGGTTATAGATGGCAAGGAAGTAAGCATCTATGATAAGCATTGCCTCCATTTATCTAAGGAAGAGGTTCAGGCTAATCTTGATGCAGGTATGCCTTATGTTATAAGACAGAACAATCCTACAGAGGGTTCAACTACATTCCACGATGAGCTTTATGGTGATATTACTGTAGATAACAGTGAGCTGGATGACATGGTACTTATCAAGTCTGACGGATATCCTACGTACAACTTTGCTAATGTAGTAGATGATCATCTTATGGGAATTACCCATGTTGTAAGAGGAAATGAGTATATTTCTTCATCTCCTAAATACAACAGACTTTATGATGCTTTCGGATGGGAGGTACCAAAGTATATTCATTGTCCTCTTATCACTGATGAAGAGCATCATAAGCTCAGTAAGAGAAGTGGTCATTCTTCATTTGAGGATCTTATCGAGCAGGGATTCTTACCTGAGACAGTTGTTAACTTTGTAGCACTTCTTGGCTGGTCTCCTGATGATAATACCGAGATCATGAGCCTTCAGGATCTTGTTGAGAAATTCGACTATAAGAGAATCAACAAGTCACCTGCTGTATTTGACTATACAAAGCTTCGTTGGATGAATGGCGAATACTTAAAGGCTATGGATGATGATAAATTCTATGAGCTTGCAGAGCCTTACATGAAGGCAGTTATCAAGAAAGATCTTGACCTCCACAAAATTTCTGCAATGATCAAGACCAGAATTGAGATCTGGCCTGATATCGCAGACATGATCGATTTCTTTGAAGAGATGCCTGAATTTGATAACGAGGTTTACAAGCACAAGAAGATGAAGACCGATGAGGAATCTTCACTTATGGTTCTTAAGGACTTACTACCCATCCTTGAGAATCAGACAGACTATAGTAATGATGCTCTTTATGCTACATTACAGGAATACATCAAAGAGAAAGAGTATAAGAACGGTTTTGTTCTTTGGCCGATAAGAATTGCTATTTCCGGTAAGGCTATGACTCCCTGCGGAGCTACAGAGCTTATGGAAGTTATCGGTAAGGAAGAGACTCTTAGCCGTCTTAAGAAGTCTATAGAAAAGCTTGAGAAATAATGTAAATACTATAGGTAATCCCGCTCAGATTCGTGCCATAGAGCACGACAGGGGGCCGGCATGTGTGATTGCGGGTCCCGGGAGCGGGAAAACCTTTGTTATAATTAGGCGTATTATCAGGCTGATAGAAAAAGGTGTAGTCCCATCATCAATACTGGTAATTACTTTCACCAAAGCTGCAGCTTTAGAAATGCAGCAGAGGTTCACTAAGGAAACTGATTCCTTATATCCCGAAGTTCTATTCGGGACATTCCATTCCATTTTTTATCAAATACTGAGAATAAGCTCTCCTAAAGACAGGGAAAGTGTAACTATTATTACAGAAAAGCAAAAGTATGGCTTTTTCAACGCATTTTTGTCGGAACTTAGGCTTTCAGTGCAGAAAAAAAGAAAAGATATGTCTAAGCAGGGAATTTGCGATTTGCCTGATGAAATCGAATTTACAGGCGAAACAATAAAGGAACTATTGTCAGAAATATCGAGACTAAAAAACGAAGGTCTTGGAGCTTCTTGTTGTAATAAGGATGTACCTCTTAGCGCATATTTTACTGATATTTTCAATGAGTATTCAGGATTTATGAGGGATCAAAGACTCATAGATTTTGATGATATGGTTCTTTTGTGCCATGATTTACTAAAGAAAAACAAGGAAGTTCTAAAGCTGTGGCAGAGTAAATTTAAGTATATCCTGATTGATGAATATCAGGATATAAACAGGATGCAGTTTGAAGTTATAAGAATGCTCACAGGCAACGATAAAAATATCTTCGTTGTAGGTGATGATGATCAGTCAATTTATGGATTTAGAGGCTCAAAACCGGAACTTATGCTTGGGTTTGAGGATTTTTTTACCGGAACAAAAAAGATAATTTTGGATGTGAATTACAGATGCGCTCCGGAGATCTTAAATACTTCCTTAAAGGTGATAAACGAAAATAAAGTCCGCTTTAAAAAGGATATCGTAGCAGGAAAAGAAGATACTAAAGGTACAGTAAAAGGAGCAAAGTTTGTTGATAAAAATGAACAATATACAGGAATTATAAAAATGATAAATAGCCTTTTGGATAATGGAGAAGTTCATAGCTATAAGGACATAGCCATAATATTTAGAACCAACATGGAAGCAAGTGCGATGGCAAGATGTCTTATTGAAAATAAGATTCCCTGCATGTATAGGGAAAAGATAGTTTCACTATATGATAAGCCCCACGTAAGAGATGTTCTGTCCTATATTTCTTTTGCATGTGATGGCCAAAAGAGAAGCGATTTCCTTAGAATCATGAATCAGCCCCTTAGATATTTTTCAAGAGAATGTGCTCCTAATGAGATTGTAAGAGAAAAGGATGTTTTGGATTACTATATTAGAAAATCAAGGCTTGGGATGGCGGGAAGCGCCCAGAAGTTTTTTAAAGACATAGATATGATCAAAAACCTCAGGCCATATCTTGCAGTAAGCTATATTCGAAATGTTATTGGCTTTAATAGCTATATTAATGATAAATACATATCTGATAAAGACCTTAGGACACAGATAATGTCTGATCTTGATGAACTTGGAAAGCAGCTATACGATTTTAAGTCCTATGATGAACTAAAAAGGTTTTTGGAAGAAGAAAGGGCTATAGCTGAGAACATGAAAAAAGCTCCGATTACTGAGAAAAAGGGAGTAAGAGTTATGACTATGCATGCTTCAAAGGGACTTGAGTTTGAGAACGTATTTATTCCGGATTTAAATGAAGGTGTTATTCCTTCAAGGAAAAGCATAAGTGAAAACTCCATCGAAGAAGAAAGGCGAATGCTGTACGTTGCCATGACCAGAGCAAAAAAGAGACTATATTTAAGCTATGTGGAAGGTGATAAGAATAATCCTATGAGGAAATCCTCATTTTTGAGACCTATAAATGAGTTGTTTGTATAAGCTTAATTATATGATGTTATGAATCTCTTTATTTCCCTTGAAACAGGCGAAATTTAATTTTTGGAATAATAAAATATCGCTAAATTCTTCATTGTTTTTTAATAACTAAATAATTGTTAATGATTATTTCAACTGTTATCATGAAATTGTGGGTCATTATTTCATAAATGGAGGTCTCTTTATGCTCAAAGAGACGTTGGCAGCAAGGAATAAGAACGAAGATCAGTATTTCCGCCGCTGCGAAGATGAAATTATAGCAAGCAACTTAAGAATCCAAAAACAGATGTCCATAATCCTTATGGGTGTTTATTTAGCGATGCTGATTTTAGCCAATATCATTATTAAAGGCTTTAGGATTCACCCGCTGTATTATTCGATCTTTGGTGTCCTTATCTTGTTTTTTGTTGAAACACAGATAGTTACCGGCAAGAAAAATATTCCAACCAGAATTTTGAAAAGACAGGGAATATTTTTCTACATGGTTTTGTATGTTTTTCTGATCCTTATAGATGTTATTCCGTATAAGAGAGATATAGCCGAGCTATTTCCGTTATTCATAACCATGATATCGATGATCTTTATAGCAAAGCTAAAAGAATACTTTGCCATAGATTTTGCGCTACTTGTGTTCTTCGTGGTCATTGATTTTGTATGGAAGGAACCATATTATTTCCGTCAGGACTTGTTTTTGGTTCTGGCGTGTCTTATGGTTTCCGTTATTTGTGCCACCACAATTTCGACCTTAAGAGTTAATGCTTCCTTAAGTAGATGTAACCTGGAAGAATTATCCAAGGCCGCTGCTGAAGCTGAGGCAAAAGCTATCGCTGCAAATGGTGCAAAGACCCAGTTCTTATCACAGATGTCCCATGAGATAAGAACTCCTATCAACGCGATTCTTGGAATGAATGAGCTGATTATCAGAGAGTATAGTGATGATAATCTGGTTAAGTATGCTCACAATATTAAAAGCGCCGGAAATACTCTGCTTTCACTTATTAATGACGTGCTTGATTTTTCTAAGGTTGAAGCCGGAAAAATGGAGCTTTATTGTGTTGAATACGACCTTTCCACACTGATTTCTGAGCTAATCAGCATGGTTGATGAGAGAGCAAGAAATAAAGGGCTGGAACTTAAGGTTACCGTAAATAAGGATATGCCACATATGCTTTTTGGTGACAATGTCAGATTGAAACAGATAATCCTTAATATTCTTACAAATGCAGTAAAATATACGGAGCATGGCTCTGTACATATGGATTTTGATTATACATCAAGTGCCCATCTTGATTTGAATGGATCAATCGGACTTAAGGTTTCTGTTTCCGATACAGGAATTGGTATCAGAGAAGAAGATATGGCCAGACTTTTTTCTCCGTTTGAAAGAATTGAGGAAACACGTAACAGAAACGTGGAAGGTTCCGGACTTGGAATGAGTATCGTTCAAAAGCTCCTTGCCCTAATGAATTCTGAGCTCCATGTCAGAAGCGAGTATGGTAAGGGATCCACATTTTCCTTCGTCGTTAATCAGGAGATCAGAAGCTGGGAGCCTATAGGCGATTTTAATGCTACTTATAACGACATACTTAAGAGTGAATCTGAATATATGCAGCTGTTTGTAGCACCTGATGCTAAGATTCTGGTGGTCGATGATACAGAAATGAATCTTGTTGTAGTAAAGAACCTCCTTAAAGACACAAAGATCAACGTAGATACAGCCATCAGCGGTAAGGAAGCTCTTGAAAAAACTTCCAAGGAAGAATATGACCTTCTGTTTATAGACCATAAGATGCCTGAGATGGACGGTATGGAGCTCTTGTGGAGACTTAGAAGTGACCATGAAAATGTGAACTCTGAAAAGCCATGCATTGCTCTTACTGCAAATGTATTTTCCGGAGCAAGAGAAACTTACAAGAATTCGGGATTTGCTGACTATTTATCAAAACCCATTATTGGCGATTCTTTAGAGAAAATACTACTTCATTATCTTCCGGAGGATAAGATACGACATCTGGATGAGCAGATCATTACAAGGCAGAAAGCTACAAAGGTTGTTAAATACGAGGATAAGATAAGGGAAATCCAAAAGATAGAAGAACATATCGAAGACGTCAGAGAAGATTATTACGAAGACGAAGAACTTTATAAGGCAATAGGAATGCTGATGGATAGGTCAAATATAAGCAAATAATCCTTTGGAGGAATTATTTTGAGCGCAAGAGTTTTGATAGTAGATGATTCAAAACTTGATAGGGTTTTTATTAAAAAGCTTTTGGAATACATCGGCGCAACTGCCATAGAAGCAGCAAGCGGACGAGACTGTTTTAGGATGTGCAGAAATGAGAAGTTTGACATTATCCTTATTGATTATCTTATGCCTGAACTTGATGGCATTGAGACCTTAAAGCAGCTAATCGGCAGTGAAACAAAAAATGCTGATACACCTCTTGTGGCTATGATATCTTCCGATGATGTTGCTGACGGAAGAGCATGTATAAAGGCAGGTTTTGTAAATTATCTAGAAAAACCCATAGACTTTAAGCAGCTCATGGCAATTCTTATAATGTATCTGCCTGATACTATGAGAAAAGAACTTAAGCTTTTATCTGCTTTTAGTCCAAATTCAATGCCTAAGAGAAGCAGAAAGAAAGATATTGATAACCAGAAGAACCTTAGCCCTAGGGATCATTTGAAGAATGTTATAGAGATAAATATGGAGCAGGGAATTTCTCTTTGCGGATCCGAAGAAGGATACTTTACAGCTCTTGGTATTTTTTATAATTCAATAGATGTTAAGGCTGATGAGATAGAAAACTATTACATTAATGGAGATTGGAAGAATTACACAATTAAGGTACATGCCCTAAAGAGCAGTGCCAATATCATAGGAGCCTTGAAACTCTATGAAGATGCAAAAGCATTGGAAGCGGCAGGGAACAGCAATGATATGGATATGATATACGGCAAAACTAAGTTTTTGCTTGAAGATTACAGATCCTTTAAGGATAAGCTTTCGTTCCTTGCAGAGAAAAAGGAAAAGAAACCACCGGCACCGGATAATGAAGTTGCAGATGCATACCGGTCACTTGTAGAAATTTCGGAAATAATGGATTTTGACATGGCAGACATGATAATAAAGGCCATGAAGGAATATGAACTAAAGGAAGAGGACAGGATAGCTTTTAAAGAGATAGAAGATAAGCTTACGAACCTCGACTGGGAAGGCGTAACTGAAATAGCACAAAAGCACCAATGATGGAGACGCGATTATGTCTAAAAACGTTATGATCATAAGTTCAAAAGAGACTTTTATGATTAAGGGATTGATAATGAAGCTCTCTGAGTCTGGAGTCAACGCCTACTTTACATCCGAGGATGTGGAGGAACTAAAGGAGCATCAGGAAGAGACTGAACTTTTCGTCTATTATCTGGATGAGATTCAGCCTAAGACCCTTATCTATCTAAAAGATCTTTGCCTTGAGACCCACAGACTCGTAATTATCATCGGTAATCCTCTTGAATACGAAGAGGCTATTAAATATCTTCCGGAATCTCATATTCACAGATTCTTCGAAAGACCGCTTCAGATGGAGCCCTTCATAGATAACGTTAATAAGTACTTTAATGACAATCTTGAAGAGTCAAGAAAACGAAGCATCCTGATAGTAGATGATGATGTTTCATACATGAGAACCATAAGAGACTGGCTTAGGGATGATTACAGAGTTTCCATGGCTAATTCCGGTATACAGGCTATTACCTGGCTTGCCAAAAATAAAGCAGACCTCATTCTTTTGGATTATGAGATGCCGGTTACTCCGGGGCCTAAGGTCCTTGAGATGTTTAAGAGCGATATGAGTATTAAGGACGTGCCTGTAATGTTTCTTACCGCAAAGGGTGATAAGGCAAGTATAGTAAGAGTTTTAGCTCTTAAACCTGCGGATTATATCCTAAAAACCATAGACAGGGCATCCCTTCACAACAAGATAGACAGTTATTTTATAAATAATGCATTTTAACTATAAACTTTTAAATCCAATAGTCCGATAAAAAGATTGGAGAAGTATATCTGCAAAAAGGACATGGATGTCCGGGTTTCATTAACAAAGGAGGGTTTCATATGAGTACGGTAAATGGGCTGGGTTCTTCTATAGTGAATCAGCTTGGTCAATATCAGACAAAAAATCAAAAGACTTCTAAAACCGAAGAGTCCCAATTCGCAAATAAGGCAAAAGAAAAGATGGCAGTCGGTAAAAACAAGGCTGCTTCTGCATCTCACATCCAGGATGGTGTTGAACTTAGCGATAAAGCTAAAAAACTTTTGGATGAACTTAAGGAAAAGTATGGAAATATGGACTTTTTTGTGTCAAACTATTCTTCGGACGAGGAAGCAGAAGAAATTATGTCCCGTGGCACAAAGGAGTACAGTGTTCTGATAGAGCCTGAAGTTCTTGAACAGATGGCTAATGACGAAGAGACCAAAGAAAAATACATGGGTATTATCGAAGAGTCTACAAGTCAGCTTGACAATATCAGAGATGAGCTTGAAAAATCCGGTGAGCAGGTAGAAAACATCGGCGTAAAGATTGATGCTGACGGCGCAGTTAAGTTCTTTGCAAAACTCAAGGAACAGAACGAGAAGTATCAGAAGCAGATTGCCGAAGATAAAGATGCAAAGAAGGCTGAAGAGGCAAAAGCAAAGAGTCGTGAGGAGAACAAGGAGAGGCTGGAAAAGCTTAAGGAGGGTAATGGACCTAATCCTTATGAGAAGAAGGATGCTCTCTATGAAAAGGTAACGACTGTAGTTGCAGATTCCGCTGAAGAACTTCTTGAGAAAATCAGGAATGTTGACTGGACTCAGATCGAGGCTACACCTATTAAGGGCTATGGCCAGAAATTTGATTTCTCAGTCTGATAGTTGGAGGTGTATATGATCTTTTCCAAGGTCGCAACAGACATGAATACTAAAATTCAGAATGATGAGCAGATGACAGTAGATATCGAACTTAATGATGGCAAGAATGTTACCTGTGCAGTACTTATCGTTCTGACAGTTAAAGAAAAGGACTACATTGTTTTATTACCGCTTGATGAGAATGGACAGAATAACGACGGCAATGTCTGGTTCTACGAGTTCATATTAAAATCTGAGGATGCTGAGCCGGAGCTTGGCTACATCGATGACGACGATGAGTATGAGGCAGTTGCCGATGCTTTCGACGAATACCTTGATGATGTTGAATTCGATGAGCTTATAGAAGCTGATCCCGAGGAATAAATCATGACTTCTTGCGTGCCAAAGCGGAAATGCACGCAAGAATCCTGCGTTCCGCAGGATACGCTCCTCGCTTCGCGAGGACCTAGTCCAATACGTTTATCGTTTTTCTGATGAAAAACAATAATCTATAAGATTACGCATAGGCGCGGTGCAGAGTAAAATCTGCACCGCTTTTTTAAACCCTAAAACTAATGAATGGATATATATTTTTCATTGATAAAAATAACTCTCAAATCCCCTGCCGGTTATGGGAAGTTACTTATATTTATGCTATAATTTAATGCAGTATGCGAAAAAAGGACATAATATGGATAAGAATATCAGGATAATACCTAAAGAGCCCTATCCTATGGGTTTTAGAAGAACTGAAAATGGATTTATGATCTGCGCTTCTTTTAATGGAGGCGCGCCTTGCGGCGTTATTTTGTATCCCACAGGATCAGGTAAGGGCGAAAAAATCACATTACCTGAGGATTGCAGATACGGAAACGTACTTAGCGCAGAGGTTATCGGCGACTTTGCGGGCTTTGACAGATATATGTTATTTGAGGGGAAAAGAGTATTCTGTGACCCTTATGCAAAACATATTGTCGGCCTTGAAAAATGGGCAAAGGATATCGATGAAGAAGATCTTTTTGCCAAAATAGATGAGAACGAATTTAACTGGGAAAAAGATAAGCGTCCAAATGTAAAATACGAGGACAGCTTTGTCTATACACTTCATGTAAGAGGCTATACAAAGAGCCCTTCCAGTGGTGTTGATGTCAAAAAGCGTGGAACCTACGCAGGAATAATTGATAAAATCCCATATATTAAGTCTCTTGGAGTTACAACTGTAGAACTTATGCCGACTTATGAGCTTGATGTCCTTGATGTTCCTTCCAAGCCTTCCATGGGAAGTTACGGCATTATGCCTGAAGGAAGTATATACGAATCCAAGAATACCAAGGGTAAGATGCTTGTTAGCGAAAACGGAACAGTTAAAAACGCTTCAAGAGTAAAACACAGAATCAATTTCTGGGGTTATAAAAAAGGCTTTTATTTTGCGCCCAGAACTGCTTATGCGCAGTACCCTGAGGAAGCTGATATTGAATTTAAGAATATGGTTAAGGCTTTCCATAAAAACGGCATTGAAGTTGTAATGCAGTTTTTCTTTACTGATGACGAGCCCTATGACCTTGTTTTGTCAGCAATAAGACACTGGGCATTTAATTATCATATTGATGGAATACACTTTAAGGGTAGCGGGAATGCTGCTCAGATCGCGGCTTTAGATCCTGCACTTTCTGATCTTAAGCTTTGGTATTACGGTTTTGACTACGGTAAGATTTGCGGTAAAAACAATAAAGCCAAAGTTCTTGGCGAATTTTTGCCTGAATATATGTATGCATCCAGAAGATTTCTTAAGGGTGATGACAACACAATCGGCGATTTCATTAGAGTCATGCTTAATAACAAGGATGATTGCGGAACAATTAACTACATCTGTGATTATGAAGGTTTTAGACTTTGCGACCTTGTAACCTATGAGCATAAGCGCAACGAAACTAACGGAGAAAATAACGCCGACGGAACAGACAACAACCTTAGCTGGAACTGCGGAATTGAAGGAAGAACAAGGAAACAGGCTATTTTAAATCTTAGAAATAAGCAGATTAAGAATGCTCTGACCATGCTGTTTATGTCACAGGGAACACCCATGATCTTTGGCGGCGATGAGTTTGGTAATTCTCAGGACGGTAATAATAATCCTTACTGTCAGGACAATCCCACAGGATGGGTTGACTGGAGTCAGAAGGATAAGCCTTTAAATGCTGAGAATCTTGAGTATTTGAAATTCCTTGTAAAGCTCCGCTTTAAGTACAGAATTCTTCATGAGAAAAAAGCATTTAAGCTTATGGATTATATTTCTTGCGGTTATCCGGATCTTTCTTATCACGGAATGGAGGCCTGGAGACCTGATCTTTCAAATTACAGTCACAGCGTAGGAATGCTCTACTGCGGACTTTATGAGAAAGAGGATAAGGATCAGAATTTCTTTTATGTCGCTTACAATATGCACTGGACCCCTGTGTCCTTTGCGCTTCCAAAGCTCCCTGAGGGTATGAAGTGGCACATTTTATCTGATACTGAGGAGCCATCAGAATATAAGCACATGCATGTACTTAAAAATCAGGACAAGGTTGAATGTACTGAGAGAAGCATTAAAATTTTGATCGGAGTAGGAAAACCAATTCTTAAGAAAGATAAAAAGCTTAAGGATGGCAATAAATAAATATGGTTGAGATTACGATTAAAGAAAAGATTACTTTGAAGAAAATCCTGGGACATTTTTCCACCATAACCCGTCATAGACATGTTGTTATGAGAAATTGCTTTAAGATGGGTTTATTCCGGCAGGGACTTACACATGATCTGTCCAAGTATTCACCTGTAGAATTCTTTAATGGCGCAAGGTACTATCAGGGGAACAGATCCCCTAATGCCAGAGAGAGGGAAATCTACGGGTTTTCTTCTGCATGGCTTCATCATAAGGGAAGAAACAAGCATCATTTTGAATATTGGATAGATATTTATAAGACCACGAAAGCACCGGGTAATCCTTACGGAATTGTTCCCGCAAGAATGCCTGATAAATATGTGGCGGAGATGATAGCTGACAGAGTTGCTGCAAATATCATCTATAAAGGGGATGCTTATGACCCCTGGGATACAATGAGATACTATGAGAGAGAAAAAGAGATTGTAGTCAATCTGATTCATCCCGATACCTTAAATAAAATGGAATTCTTCTTTGCCATGCTTGGAGAGCAGGGAGAGGATGCCACATTTAAATATATAAGAGAGATCTTTCTTAAGGGCAAGGACAAAGGCCGCTGGGAGAGAGAACTGGAGGAACATAGAAATTGAGTATTTATGAACTTGTAAAAA
Source organism: Butyrivibrio sp. (assembly GCA_024690485.1). Lineage (GTDB taxonomy): Bacteria > Bacillota > Clostridia > Lachnospirales > Lachnospiraceae > Butyrivibrio. The sequence continues at coordinate 14,899 of JAILPB010000126.1, forward strand.
ACAAACCTGAAAATCTTATAGACAGATTTATAAGATATACAAAATTTGACACACAGTCAGATGAGAGCACAAACACTTCCCCTTCAACCATGAAGCAGCATGAGCTTGCAAAGCTCCTTTATAAAGAGCTCACAGAGATGGGTGCTAAGGACGTTAAGTATGATGAGGAGCACTGCTACATTTATGCAACTATTCCCGCAAGTGATGGTGTAAAAGCTCCTGTTATCGGCTTTATCTCTCATATGGACACATCTGATGCTGTAAGCGGAGAAAATGTAAAGGCAAGAATAGTTGAAAACTATGATGGTAATGACATAAAGCTTTCTGATGACGGTAAATATGTTTTATCACCAAAGGACTTTCCTGTTCTTAACGAGAAGAAGGGTAAAAATCTCATTGTTACAGATGGATCAACTCTTCTTGGAGCTGATGATAAAGCAGGTATTGCTGAGATTATGACAATGGCACAGAGCCTTCTTCTTAATCCTGAGATAGGGCACGGTGAGATCAAGATTTCATTTACTCCCGATGAAGAAATCGGCGAGGGAACAAAGCATTTTGATTTAAAGGGCTTTGGCGCACAGTATGCATATACGGTAGACGGCGGCGGTCTCGGAGAACTTGAATATGAGAACTTCAATGCAGCTGAGGTAGAACTTATCATAAACGGAAGAAGCGTTCATCCGGGAGATGCTAAGAATAAGATGCTCAACGCTTCACTTGTTGCTTATGAGTTCCAGTCAATGCTTCCTGTATTTGAGAATCCAATGTATACAGAGAAGAGAGAGGGTTTTTATCACCTTATTATGATGAAGGGAACCTGCGAAAAAGCTGTTTGCTACTACATCATTAGAGATCATGATATGGACAAGTTCACCAAGAAGAAAGAACTTGTAGAAAAAATCGTAAAGTTCCTTAACGAGAAATATGGTGAAGGAACTGTTGAGCTCAAGATGGAAGATTCTTACTACAATATGATTGAGAAGATCCGTCCTCATATGCATCTTGTAGATAATGCGATGCTTGCAATGGAGAGACTTGGAGTTGAGCCCATCAATCAGCCCATAAGAGGCGGCACTGACGGCGCAATGCTTTCATATAAGGGACTTCCTTGTCCCAACCTTTGCACAGGAGGTTATAACTACCACGGAAGATATGAATTTGCTGTTGTTGAAGAAATGGAAAAGACTGTGCAGATTTTATTGGAAATAGTTGGTATTTATGGAGAAATTAATGAGTGATATTTTACATGCAGAAGTAATGGATAACGCTTCTGAAGAAACAAAAAGACAGTTTGAATATATTGAAAAGGCTAAGGGCTATGTAGCTGATCTTGCAAAAGAGCTTGGACGTACTCCAAAGGCCTGCGTTGTGACCTTTGGATGTCAGATGAATGCCAGAGATTCTGAGAAGCTTATTGGAATTTTGTCTAAGATCGGATATGAGATAACAGAGTCAGAGGAAGCTGATTTTGTAATCTATAACACTTGTACTGTCAGAGATAATGCAGATCAGAGAGTCTTTGGAAGACTTGGGTTTGTGGGCGGAATCAAGAAAAAGAATCCCCACATGAAGATCGCCCTTTGCGGCTGCATGATGCAGGAACAATCTGCTATCGAGAAGATTCAAAAGAGCTACAGACATGTGGATCTTATTTTCGGAACCCACAATATATTTAAATTTGCAGAGCTTATCTGCACTGCCTTCGAATCAGACAGAATGATAATTGATATTTGGAAGGATACGGATAAGATCGTTGAGGATCTTCCCATCGTCAGAAAATATCCTTTTAAGTCAGGCATAAATATCATGTTTGGCTGCAATAACTTCTGCACCTATTGCATAGTTCCCTATGTAAGAGGTAGAGAGCGCTCAAGAAGCCCAAGAGATATCATAAGAGAAATTGAATACCTTGCTAACGACGGAGTTAAAGAGATAATGCTCCTTGGCCAGAACGTTAACTCTTACGGAAGAGGTCTTCCTGAAGATGAGCAGATTTCTTTTGCAGAACTTTTGACAGAGGTTTGCAAGGTTGATGGCATTAAGAGGGTCAGATTTATGACCTCTCATCCCAAGGATCTATCAGATGATCTTATTAAAGTTATCGCTGAAAACGAGAAGGTTGCAAGACATATTCACCTTCCGCTTCAGTCAGGATCTGATGAGATCTTAAAGAAGATGAACAGACATTATACAAAGGAAAGCTATCTTAATCTTGTAGAAAAGATAAGAAAAACTATTCCGGATGTTTCACTTACAACTGATATTATTGTCGGATTCCCGGGTGAAACCGATGGGGACGTGGATGAGACAATCGATGTTGTAAGAAAAGCTAAGTTTGATAACGCATTTACATTTATTTACTCCAAGAGAACAGGCACACCTGCAGCCTCATGGGAACAGGTACCTGAAGAAGTAAGTAAGCCAAATTTTGACAGACTTCTTAAGGTGGTTCAGGAGACTGCAAAAGAGCAGGCGCTTCGATTTGAGGGACAGACTCACAGGGTTCTTGTAGAAGAAATTAATGAGCAGGACGAAAAGCTTGTTACAGGACGTATGTCAGGTAATACTCTTGTTCATTTCCCCGGAGATAAGTCTCTTATTGGTTCTTTTGTGGACGTTCGACTTGATGAATGTCATGGATTCTATTACACCGGAACCATGGTATAAAAGCTATTACTAAGGAGACAGGTTTGAAAATAGATTTTGATAAGTTAAGTCCCATGATGCAGAATTACATGCGGACTAAAAAAGAATATAGCGACTGCATTCTTTTTTACAGACTGGGAGATTTCTACGAGATGTTCTTTGATGATGCCCGGGTAGCATCAAAAGAACTGGAACTTACCCTTACAGGAAAAGCGTGCGGCTTAGAAGAGAGGGCTCCAATGTGCGGAGTTCCTCACCACGCAGTTGATTCATATCTTTCAAAGCTTGTTGGCAGAGGTTATAAGGTTGCTATCTGCGAGCAGCTTGAGGATCCGAAGGAAGCTAAGGGCATAGTAAAAAGAGATGTTACAAGGGTTGTAACTCCCGGAACTAACCTTAACATGCAGGCTCTTGATGAAACTAAGAACAATTATCTTATGAGCCTTTTTTATACGGATGACAAAACGGGAATTTCTGTGTGCGATGTCACAACAGGAGATTTCCTTTTGACTGAAGTAGATAACATAAAAGAAGTTCTTGATGAAATACAGAAGTTCCAGCCATCAGAGCTTATCTGTAATGATGCCTTTACTTTATCCGGCATCGATATGGAGCAGCTTAAGGACAGAAATAATCTGGTTATAAATCAGCTTGATCCAAGATATTTTGATGATGATTCTAATAAGCAGATACTTACAAAACACTTTAAAGTATCTTCACTTATTGGACTTGGCATCATGGATTTCCCTTATGGAACTCTGGCTGCAGGCTGTATCTTGAAATATTTATATGAACTTCAAAAGTCGGATTTATCAAATATAATCCATATTTATCCGTATCTTACAAGCAAATATATGCTTCTTGATTCTTCTACAAGAAGAAATCTTGAGCTTATAGAGACAATGCGTGATAAGCAAAAGAGAGGAACACTTCTCTGGGTTCTTGATAAGACAAAAACAGCCATGGGCGCAAGATGTCTTAGAACTTTCATTGAGCAGCCGCTTATTGATACTGACGAGATCATGTCAAGGCAGAGCGCTGTAGAAGCCTTTGTTAAGCATGTGATCGAAAGAGATGAGATAAGAGAATACCTTGGACCTATCTATGACCTTGAGAGACTTATGGCCAAGATAAATTACCACACAGCTAATCCAAGAGATCTTCTTGCATTTAGAAACTCTCTAAAGATGCTTCCTGCCATCAAGATGGTAATGGAAGATTTAAGGGATATTGTGGCGATTGATAATATTTATAAGCAGATAGATGACCTTAAGGATATTTACGAGCTTATTGATAAGTCAATAGTGGAGGAGCCGCCTCTTGCCATAAAAGAAGGCGGAATTATAAAGGATGGCTTTGATGCTGATATCGATCACTTCAGAGAAGCCAGCACTAAGGGAAAAGAATGGCTTTCAGATCTTGAAGCAAAGGAAAAAGAAAAGCTTGATATAAAGAACCTTAGGATCAAATACAGTAATGTATTTGGATATTCCTTTGAAGTTACTAATTCCTTTAAGGATAAGGTTCCTGACTATTTTATCAGAAAGCAGACTCTTACAAACTGCGAGAGATATACCACTCCGGAACTTAAGGAGCTTGAGGATACTATCTTAAATGCTCAGGATAAGCTCTATAACCTTGAGTATGAGATGTTTTGCAAGATCAGGGATTCCATTTCTTATGAAATTGAGAGAATCCAAAATACTGCTAAAGGTATTGCTCTTCTTGATGTTTTCTGCTCACTGGCTTTCGTAGCAGAGAGAAATCATTATGTAAAACCGGTCCTTAATGATAAGGGAGTTCTTAAAATATCAGGAGGTCGTCATCCTGTTATCGAGCAGATGCTTGACAGGACAGACATGTTCATTTCAAATGACACTTTCCTTGATGATAAAAAGCATGCAATCGCCATAATCACAGGACCTAATATGGCAGGAAAGTCCACATTTATGAGACAGACTGCTCTTATAGTTCTTATGGCGCAGATAGGAAGTTATGTTCCTGCAGATTCTGCACAGATTGGTGTTGTAGACAGGATTTTCACAAGAGTTGGTGCTTCAGATGACCTTGGAAGTGGCCAGAGTACCTTCATGGTTGAGATGAACGAGGTTGCCAATATTTTACGAAATGCAACTAGCAGATCCCTCCTTATTCTTGATGAGATTGGACGCGGAACCTCAACCTATGACGGATTGTCCATTGCCTGGGCTGTTATTGAGCATATTAGTAACCGTAAGCTTCTTGGAGCGAGAACACTTTTTGCAACCCATTATCATGAGCTTACAGAACTTGAGGGCAAAATTGATAATGTTAACAATTATTGTATTGCCGTCAAGGAAAAGGGTGACGACATCGTATTTTTACATAAGATAATAAAGGGCGGAGCCGACAAGAGTTACGGAATTCAGGTAGCAAGACTTGCGGGAATACCGGATATGGTAATAGACAGGGCAAAGGCTATTGCCGAGGAATTATCCGATAATGATATAACCGAAAAAATCCAGGGAATCGAAGTTGGCACAAGATCCGACAAAAAGTCCCAGGTAAAGCATTACGATCAGGTAGATTTGTCCCAGATGTCACTTTTTGACACCGTAAGGGATGAAGACGTTGTTAAAGAACTTCAGGAGATTGATATTTCTAATCTTACGCCTATGGATGCCTTAAACACGTTGTATAAGCTGCAAAATCAGCTAAAAAACAGATGGAAGGGTTAATTTAAAATGGCTATAATTCAGGAGCTTGATCAAAATACCATAGACCAGATTGCCGCAGGCGAGGTTGTTGAGAGACCTTCAAGCGTTGTAAAAGAGCTTGTTGAAAATGCGATTGATTCCGGTGCAACTTCAATAACTGTTGAGATTCAAAACGGCGGAACAAGCCTTATCAGAATTACCGATAACGGCTGCGGAATTGAGAAAAATCAGATTAGAAATGCTTTTAAGAGACATGCTACAAGTAAGCTTATGAGCATTGATGATCTTTTTACATTAAAGTCCCTTGGGTTTAGAGGTGAGGCTTTATCTAGTATTGCCGCAGTTTCCCAGGTTGAACTTATTACAAAAACCGCTGATGAACTTGTGGGTACAAGATATGTTATAAACGGCGGAAATGAAGAATCCATCGAAGAAATCGGCGCTCCCACCGGAACAACAATTATTGTAAGAGACTTATTTTTTAACACTCCTGCAAGAAAAAAGTTTTTAAAGACAAATCAGACAGAAGGAAGCTATGTTGGTGACCTGATGGAGCATATGGCTCTTGATAACCCATCAGTGTCCTTTAGATTTATAAATAATAAAGATGACAGATTTTCAACTTCCGGAAATGGCGATCTGAAGGAACTGATATATAGAATCTATGGCAGAGATGTATCCCTTTCACTTGTTCCGATTTCCGTAACTGAAGGAGACATGACTATTGAAGGATATCTCGGAGAACCTGCACTCAACAGATCAAACAGGAACTTTGAAGTATTTTTCATAAACGGCAGATATGTAAAGGATAAGGTAGTATCCAAGGCTCTTGAAGAGGGCTATAAGGAATATCTTATGCAGCATAAATTTCCATTCTGCGTTGTTCATATCAGAATGGATACTGCTAAAGTTGATGTTAACGTACATCCTGCAAAGATGGAGGTTCGCTTTAGCAATCAGCCTGTAGTTTATGAGTTTATCAGAAAGAATATAGCGAAGACCCTTCATGACCATGAGATGATTCCTGAAGTTTTAAGGGATGAGAAGGAAGATGCCAAGGAT
>JAILPB010000071.1 GCA_024690485.1 Butyrivibrio sp.
TTTCTTAAATCTTCATAAGATGCTAAATATCACGGCAAAGAGTCCGATATAATAGATACAAGAGACTACAGCTATAATTATGTCTATGGCTGCATAACATACAAACAGATACGGATATCTGGGGAAAATAACACAAGGAGGTGAGAGAGATGACTATGGAAGCAATTAGTAAAGTAGGGTCCATCCAAACACAGCAGATTCCGGAAGTTCAGAGAGCTGAGCGCGTAGCCAACGTTTCTGAAGGACAGGGAAAGGCGCAGGAAGGTGCCGACCTGTCTGTTAATGATGCTCCTGTACAGGCGCAGAAACAGGAAGTTCAGGCAGAAGTTAAGAACAGCAACGTGCCTACACGCCAGGAAAGAACCGAGGAAATGATCGAGGCTGATAACAAGCGTGTAATGGAAGCTATCAGCGAGATGAACAAGAAAATGTTCAATAACTCAGAGGCAGTATTTGGAATCCACGAAGATACTAATCGTATTACCATTAAGATCGTGGACAAGACCACTAAGAAGACAATCAAGGAACTGCCGCCTGAAAAGACGCTTGATATGATTGCTAAGGCTTGGGAGCTTGCCGGTCTCATGGTTGATGAGAGAGGCTAAGCCTTAGGCGTAAGGATCCTGAAAAGCAGCAAATTTGCGGGTTTTCAATAATTCGCAAAGAAGTAGTTTAACTGTGCAAGGATACTTGTGCGCCAAAATATTGGAATTGAGTGGGGTCATCAGCGACTTTTGTCGCGGAATAGGAGTACCATATGACCATGAGAATTACAGGACTTTCGTCAGGACTCGATACCGAAAGTATCATAAGAGAGCTGACAAAGGTTCAATCCGATAAAGTTACAAAAGTCAAAAGCGACCAGAAAAAGCTCGAAATGAAGCAGGATAAGTGGAAGGAGCTTAATAAAAAAGTAGTTACCTTCTACAACAAGACTCTGGGTAATCTGAGATTTGATTCTTCATATGCTAAGAAGACAACAAAAGTTTCTAATGAAAATGCAGTTTCTATAGTAACAAGCGGAGAGGCCATGAATTCAACACAGACATTGTCTGTGGATAAGCTGGCAAGCAGCGCTTATCTTACTGGTGGAAAGCTATCCGCAGCTACCGGAACACTTAAGGCAACTACATCTATTAGCAGTATTTCAGGATATTCAAGTACAGCTAATGTGCATAAGGCAGCAGTTTTAGATGAGGACGGCAATGAGACTTCGCCTGCAGTTACTGATGATGATTACAAGAACACAGTAAGAATCAGGTTTGGAAAAGCTCCTGCTGAAGGAGAGACAGATACCAGAGAGTATGTGGATATCAAGGTTGATCCCGAGAAGGGCATAGTAGATGCTATAGCAGCCTTCAAGGAAGCAAAGAGCACAAGCGGTAATGGTATTAATGCAAGCTTTGATGCCACACAGGGAAGAATCTACATGACTTCCGATAAATCTGGTGAGGATGAGAGCTTTTCAATCGACTTTGACCATAGCGATCTAAGAGTAGTAAATGCACTAGGATTAAACTATGATGACAACGAAGATGCTACATATCAGGCAGGAGCAGATTCACAGATCACTCTCAACGGGGCAGTTTATACTTCTAATGATAATAACTTTGAAGTAAACGGACTTAGCATTACTGCAAGACAGGTCGCATCGGATATCACTCTTCAGACAGAGGACGATACCAGTGGCATTTATGACATGGTAAAAGGCTTCCTTAAGGAGTACAACGAGCTTGTTAAGGAAATGGCTACATTGTATAACGCTGAAAATGCTGATGACTACGATATCCTAACTGCAGAGCAGAAGGAAGAGATGACCGATGAGGAAATCGAAGATTGGAATAAGAAGATTGACGAAGGTCTTCTCTCTAAGGATGCGACTATCTTCAAGGTTATGAGTGAGATGAAGAAAATCATGCTTTCTGCGTATGACCTGGGTGATGTGAATGCTGATGGCAAGGCAGTAAAGACAGCATTTTCTACCTTTGGAATTCATACCTTAAGCTACTTTGAAGCAGAAGAAAATGACAGAGGTATGTGGCATATCGATGGTGATGAGGATGATGAATTCACCAGTGGAAATGACGACTATCTGAAAGCAGCCATCAAGAATAATCCTGATTTGGTAAGAAGTTTTTTCAAAAACATTGCAAACGATATGTACAGCAAGATCGGCGGACTTATGAAGTCAACTGATTTCTCCAGTGCTTACACCTTGTATGAAGACAAGAAGATGAAGACAGATATTAATAATTACAAGACTAAGCTCAAGGATGAACAGAAGAAGTTGGAGTCCATGCAGGATAAGTACTATGACCAGTTTGCTAACATGGAAAAAGCAATGACAAATCTAAACTCACAGCAAAGTGCATTAAGCGGAATGATTGGAACAGGCTGATAATACCCTCCCCTGCGGGAGCGGGTGAGAGTAGCTAAATACTACAAATACTAACAATCGGAGGTGAGTTCTATGCCGGTAGCTAGAAATCCATATGCAAAACAAATGAATCAATACCAGAATACTAAGATTCAGATGGCAAAGCCAGAAGAGCTTACACTGATGCTGTATGATGGTGCGATCAAGTTCACAAATATAGCAATAATGGGACTTGAGAACGAGGATGATTTAAAGTTTACAACCTATCTTTTAAAGGTTGAAAATATAATTGATTACTTAAATAGTACACTTAACATGAACTATCCTGTGGCAAAGGATTTTGAAAATGTTTACAACTACATTATGAAGAGACTTGTTGAAGCGGATCTTCACAGAGATGAGTCCTTAGAGATAATGCATGAAGTAAACAAGCACATCCACACCATGAGGGATACCTGGGCAGATGCTATGAAGATAGCAAAGGGGCAGATGCCTGCACCGACGGCAACACAAGGGGAAGCAGTCGGTCAGTAAATAGTTCATAAGGGAGAAAACAAAAAAGCGGGGTGCAAAAAAGTGACAGAATCATATCTGGATATGATGGAGGAAAGTTTAAGACAGAAAATTCAGGTTTTGCAGGATATTGTAAAAGAGAATCAGACACAGAAG
>JAILPB010000075.1 GCA_024690485.1 Butyrivibrio sp.
ATCATTTACACCAAATGCATTCTGCAGACTCTTAACAATATTTCCCTTTGAAACGGAGTCATAGCGAGGATCATCCTTTGTGATTCCGTAATAGTTGTAGAAGGTTGTCATATAATCTGTAACCACTTCGTCATAGCTTGCACCCATAAGGCACTCCAGAACACCAATGACGAATCCGGCACGATCTTTACCCTCTGTGCAATGTACAAGATAAACTCCGGGTTTTTCTATAAAATATCTAAGACCCTCTGCCAGCTTTTCCTTGAAATCATCTGCTGTAAAATCAACGCCCATATTGAGTGTTCTATATTTTTGAAGTGAATAATAGCTTGCGTAAAATCCCTTATATGACTTTGCAGTTTCAACATCATCTGCAAGATTCATGATAGTTGTGACACCTGCACTCTTGATTGCAGCGTCAGCATACAGATTCCTGTTATGCTCAGGATTGATCGGAGACGCAGATCTGTACAGTCTTCCTGGAGCAATTCCGGTAGTTGTAACCTCACGGAAATTGGCAAATTCAGCATCTGTAAGGTTAGGATATGCTTCTCTGTTATCTGAATAGCTCAGCTGATGAAGAAGATACTCACCGTAATATCCACCCTTTGTTTTCATGGAAAGTGTTACTTTTACTGTAGAAGTCACTCCATCTGCAGGCGCCCAGCTAACTGTATTATCAGGATTAGTAACCTTTGTTGCTACATTGTAAGCAGTTGCAAAATCCTTCATGTTTATAGCAAGAAGAACGAACTCATCTTTTTGTCTTGCAAAAACTCCGGGATTGCCGGAATCAACATCCGAGTAGTTGCTGCAAAGGGGAAGCTCCAAGGTCTCACCAAGAAAACTTACCGACAAAACATCTCCATACTCATAGCCTGCACCTAAAAGCTCTGTGCACTTAAGCGCAAGTACCACATTTCCGTACTTCTGAATCTGACTGACCTCAGCAGTAGTACTAATGGTTCCGGTGGCTGCCTTAGCCGTAACACCGGGAAACATTCCCAAAAACACGATTAGTAGTGACAACAATAATGCAGTAAATCTTCTTTTCACGCTTTTTCTCCTCCATACATTAAATTATTGTTTATAAAAAATATACACAACATAATATTAACGAATTACTGCGTTTTTCTAGTTATATATTAAGTGATATACGGATTGCTCCGCTAAAGCTCTCGCAATCCTACAGACATTCGGAATCCGCACTTTCGTGCTACTTCCTCATGTCTGTTCGCTCTTCAAGGTCAAAAGCCGTTTTCTGCAAGCAGAATGGCTTTTGACTTTGAAGACCTATATCACTCACATTCTGTCAGGAGCTGAGAAACCAAGCAGGTCGATACCTGTCTCAAGCACCTTGAGTGTTACGCTGAGGAGTGCGATGTATCCGCTCTTCTTCTCTTCGTCAGGCTCTGACAAAATCTTTGTTGAATGATAGAAACTGTTAAGAGCATTTGAAAGTTCATAGATGTATGCACAAACTCTGTTAGGCATAAGGTCTCTTGCAGCACTTTCAACGCTGTCAGTAAATCTTGTAAGAAGGAGCATAAGGTTCTTCTCATCAGCGGACTCTGCGTTTCTAAGAAGAGCACCCTTTACATCTCCGCCCTCTTTCTCATAGCGGGCAAGAATTGACTTGATACGAACCATTGTGTAAAGGATATACGGGCCTGTATCTCCCTCAAATGAAGTGAACTTATCAATATCAAAAATATAATCCTTTGAAGGCTGGTTTGAGAGATCGCCGTACTTGATAGCAGCAAGGGCAACCTTGTGAGCTGTATCCTTTGCCTCAGCGTCATCAATCTCAGCATTTCCTTCTTTAATACGGTTGTACATCTTATCGTCGATCTCAGCGATAAGCTTCTCAAGACGCATTACGCCGCCCTCTCTTGTCTTGAAGGGCTTGCCGTCCTTGCCATTCATTGTACCAAAGCCAACGAAATGAAGCTCTGTCTCGGGAAGAACAAGCTTTGTCTTTCTTGCACAGCGGAATACCTGTGTGAAATAAAGCTCCTGGCGCTTATCAACTACATAGATAAGTCCCTCAGGCTTGAACTCTTCCATTCTCTGCTGAATTGTAGCAAGGTCTGTTGTGTTATAAAGTGAAGCTCCATCTGACTTAAGGATCATGCATGGAGGAATTTCCTTAGTATCTGTCTCCTCAGCAACGTCTACAACCAGTGCGCCCTGGCTCTCATGAGCATAGCCGTGCTGCTTCATGTACTCAACCATTCCGGGTATTACATCATGAACGTCAGACTCGCCGCGCCATAAGTCAAAATTAACGTTGAGGTTCTTATAGTTCTTCTTAAGGTCGTTAACAGACACATTCAGGATGTGGTGCCAAAGAGCACGATATCCCTTGTCTCCATCCTGTAAAAGCTTGGTAGCTTCCATAGCCTCTGCCTTAAATGCCTCATCCTCTTTAGACTTAGCGCTTGCTGCAGGATATATCTCCTCAAGCTCACTGATTGTAAAAGGAGCTTCCTTAGGATACTGTCCCTTGTGATCTTTATCAAAATAAGGAAGATCAGGCTTGCGGTTCTTAAGCTCAGTGATGATAAGTCCCATCTGGAGACCCCAGTCGCCAAGATGAATATCGCCTGTAACCTTGTAGCCTGCGTATTTCAGAATTCTCTTTAAACTCTCTCCGATAACAGCTGAACGAAGATGTCCAACGTGAAGAGGCTTAGCGACGTTAGGTCCGCCGTAGTCGATCATGAAATTAGGCGCATGCATGGGCTCTGCGATTCCAAAGTGGTGCTCGTGAAGCATCTTAACCACATAACCTCTTACGAAATCCTCGCTAACCTTGAGGTTCAGGAATCCGGGCTTAACTGATTCTACTGATGAAAAAATTTCGCTGCCTGAAAGCTTCTCAGCAACCTCATCAGCTATCATAAAAGGTGCCTTACCATACTTCTTGGCACCTGCCATAGCACCGTTGCACTGATATTCGCAAAGGTCAGGTCTGTTTGAAAGTGTTACCTTTCCAAGCTCTGCGTCATAGCCTGCTGCCTCGAATGCAGCGGAAACTTCTTTTGATATTAACTCTAAGATCTTTTCCAAAACAATCTTCCTTCCTTAATCTACAGAATATAAAGCATTCTATCACAAATGAATAAAAATGTGGAATTTTAATTTATCTAAGCCAGCTTTCCCTTGAAAGAAGCTTCTCTCCTGCTCTTCTTCCAATTTCATATACACGTTTTATCTCGGCAGGATCCTTTGTAAGGGGACTAATGCCCAGCGCTTCATCCGGTCTTACAACCAGCACATTCCCGCTCTTTTCCTGCTCTCTGATATAAGCCTTCTCTTCATTATACATAATAAATCTGTTCTCGATGGCCTTTATAAAATCAGGATATTTCCTGTAAACTCTCCTGATAAGTCCCATGTACTCCTGCTTCTGCTTAACGTAATCATAGGGCTGGGTCTCAATTACAAGCACATGATCATAGCCCTTATCCTGCAAAAATTTAAGCGGTATGGAATCTGAGGTTCCGCCGTCAAGGTATTTTCTGCCGCCTATTTCCACAGGCTTTGAAGCAAGGGGCATCGATGCTGACGCCTGAATCCAGCGAATATCCTCCCTGCCCCCGTCTGTACACTTATGATAAACAGCTTTTCCGGTCTCCATGTCAGTTACTACCACGTAGAATTCCATGGGATTTTCTGCAAAAGTCTTCTCGTCCCATACATCCAGCTTGTAGGGCAGCTCATTGTAGCAAAAATCCACATTGAAAAGATTCCCCGTCCTGATCCAGGAGGAAAAGCCCTTGTAGCGCTTATCCCCGTTGTACTTAAGGTTATATCTGTAAGGGCGACCAATCTGCTTAGACTTTATATTGCAGCCAAATGTAGCTCCCGCCGACACTCCAACCGCTCCATCAAAGCTTATGCCGTTTTCCATCAAAACATCATTTATTGCGCAGGTAAAAAGTCCGCGAAGGGCACCGCCCTCCATTACAAGTCCTGTTTTCATTCATTCATCTCCAAGCTATTATGATTGTCTTTCGTTTCTTTCCCTTTTTGAAAACTCGCAGCCACAAAAATCCTGCCTGTATAGATCAAACTGATGGGACAGCTCTATAGAACGCTTATATCCTTCCTTTTTCTTAAAATCCGAAGGAAGCCATGATATACCGTACTTTTCTCCCATCTCCTGTCCAATCCTGTTTAAGCGCTCTGCATCTTTTAAGGGAGATATAGTAAGGGTTGTAGTGAAATAATCGAATCCTCCTTCTGCCGCAATCTTTGCGGACTCTTCAAGGCGCAGTTCAAAACACTTTGTACATCTGTCACCGCCTTCAGGGCAGCTCTCAAATCCCTTTATGGCATTTAAGTAATCGGCAACTACGTAATCTCCTTCTAAAATGTCGATCTTTCTGGCATTTTCATCGGAATTCATACCGAAAAAATCTCCTGTCTCAACCTGTTTGTTGTAAGCAGCTATGAGCCTCTTTTCCTCCTCAACTCTCTTCCTGTACTCAGGCTCGTTCATGATATTTGGGTTGTAATAAAAAACCGTGATATCAAAGAACTGCCTAAGATACTCAAGGCAATAGGATGAGCAGGGTGCACAGCAGGCGTGCAAAAGAAGGGACGGATATTTTCCATCCTTCTGAAAAGTCTCTATTTTCTTTTCCAATTCTTTAGCGTAGTTAATCTTATTCATAAATCATTCCAATTCCGGCGCTGAAGAAGCCGTACTCAAAAATTCACTATTATTATTTCTATAATATAAACCCTGCGAATCCGTTTGGAAACATCAATTGCAATCTTCTATAGGCAAAGCTTATTACACATTCTAGATTTTACGTATTTTTCATAAAAAAGAAACGATGCTACGATTATCACATAGTAAAGGTGGTGATAAATATGAAGCAGATTTTAGCATTTGGAGATTCAAATACATGGGGACTTATTCCCGGAAGCAGCACATATGAAAGATATGGTTGGGGAACCAGATGGACCAGCGTTTTACAGGAAAAGTTTCCCGAAGCTGAGGTTATTGAAAACGGTCTTTGCGGAAGAACCACAGTATTTGACGATGAGCACAGAGAAGGCAGAAAGGGCATTAACTCTTTGTTCGGGATCGTAAAAAACGGATCTGAGTTTGATGCTGTAATCTTCATGCTTGGAACAAATGACTGCAAGACTTTTTATAACAACTCACCCTACGCTATAGGAGAAGGTATTGAAGCATGTCTTGACGTTATCGAAAAGAATGTTGATCCTCAGAAAATAATCCTGGTATCACCCATGCATCTTGGGGATGATGTGTGGCACCCGGACAAGGATCCCGATTTTTCAAAGGATTCTGTGAGAGTCAGCAAAGGACTTAAAGACGTATATAGTAACATAGCCAGAAAAAGAGGAAACCACTTTCTTGCCGCATCAGATTTTGTGCACCCAAGCGAAATAGACAATGAGCATATGGATGAAGAGGGACACAGAATCTTTGCGGACGTGGTTTACAACAAGCTGCAGGAAATCGCAGCAGTATGATTAGTTCCTTACCTCATAGGAAATTACTATTTTTTCTACTCCTTTTGTGTTAAAGCACCGTTTTCCTGTGAGGATAAGATGGAGGAGCTTGTCTTCGGTCATGTACTCCTCAGATATAATTTTACCTGCATCACTCCTATCTAATACTTTTGAAAAATCATTCAAAAATGCAGGTATTAAAACGAGCCCGGACTGTTTGCCGCGGTCTGGGCCGTATGCCATATTGATCTCGTTTTGCAGGTTATTTATGAAATTATCAGGCAGTGTGAGGTTAAAGCTATCAGGTATCATATCGCCTCCTGTTTTTCAGTAATTACAATATCTGCTCCATACCTATCTTGTATGGAGTCATTCCAAGGGATTCATAAAACTTCATAGCACCGGGATTGCAGGTCCATACATTTAATGTAACGTTGTAATAGCCGTTATCCTTTGCCCATTTAAGAACGTATTCGTAGAGCTGCTTTCCAACGTGCTGCCCTCTTGTATTTTCATCAACACACAGATCGTCGATGTAAAGTGTCTTTACATCTGTAAGAAGGTTGTCATTTATGTGCTGCTGATGCACGCAAAAGCAGTAGCCAAGCATTGTATCACTGTCATCTGTCGCCGCAAATATAGGACGCTTTTCATCCTTTAAAATCTTTTCCAATTCCTCGTCAGTGTACTTGTTATGAAGCTTAAAAAGGTCCGGTCTTCCAATTTGATGTACCAGATTCACCTGCCTTAAAAGCTCATGCATCTGCGGGATATCTTTGTTTTCTGCTCGTCTGAAATTCATGCTGTACCTCGTAATTATTTTTTCTTGTTTTCCTTATTGGCAAGAAGTAGCGGAATAAGTGTAAGAAGTACTACCACAAAGCCTGCGATAAACACTGCATTTGTGGGAAGGTATTCTGTAAAGCCGTATTCGTCCACAAACTCGCCGCTTCTTTTTATTATTGGATTGGAAATTAGCGGAGCAACCACCATGGGAATAAGCACATAGAAAATGATTCTTATTCCTTCGAACTGACCTCTTGAATCCTCAGGATAGAGGCGCTTTGACCACACGGTGATCGTCTGCAAAAACAGGATATATCCAATACCCACAAACAGGACTCCTGCCAGAAGGTGCGGGTTCCAGATTGTAGATGGATTTACATTTGAAGGTGATACGAAAAGTCCGATTATCAAAAGTCCTATAGCGTTAATAATAATTGATACAAGGATTATCAGCGCGGACTTTCCCTTTTGAATAAGCTTTATAGCAGGGATCGTGGTAAACATGGCAATAAGAAGTCCAACGCCCTCAATAAGTCCCATGGTATCAGCCGTAAAGCCCAGATAATAAATCATGAAATTTCCAAGATGTGAGAAGTACTCATTAAAGGAAATAAAGTAAACTGCAAGCATGAGATTAACAAAAACTAGCTCTCTGTGCTTTAGGTATTCCCTTACATTAAATATTGAAAAGAACTGCTGGGAAAAGCTTCCCTTCACGGAAGGGCGAAGGCTCTCCGCATCCTTCATTCCAAGAAGTGAGTAAATGCCAAGAAGGATAACGCTTCCTCCGATCACAACAAAGAGGCGCATGTAATTATCATCTGCTCCGACAAGTATTCCTCCAAGGATAGTTCCTGCGATAGTTCCGATAACAGGCTGAACCGCAAGGGCTGCTCCAAGAGCACCTGAGTTAGTTGGCGTCATGTGATCGTTAATCCATGCGTTAAAGCCAATGTCATTACCCATAGAACCAAAGAAGCTCATGATTGCATCAGCTGCGATAACTGCAAAGGCAACGCCCACAATAGAAGCGTTCTGATCGCCCTGATTATTCAAAAATTCTGTTGTTCCAAAGAGAATAGTGAAGATTCCCCATAGAATATAGCCTACAGAAATAAGGGTTTTACGGGTTCCCTTTCTGTCGGATACGCATCCAAATAAAAATGTGGAAACTGTGGTAGCCACGGCTGATATTGCCAACATCCACGAGATAATAGTCGGATCCTTTGCGATTTTAGCATAGACAAAGGTGTTAAACCACTGGTTTTCCATGTTCCAGCAAAGCTGTCCTGCAAGGCCAAGAAGCCAAACGAATGACCAGAATGATAGTTTGTTTTCCCTGGATTTAGACTGCATCTTTGAATCCCCCTTTTTTCATAGTAATAATCATACTACAATTTGCGCAGCATAACACGACAGAATTCATTAAATCAAGAAAGAAACGCCCACCCGAAAGGATGGACGTTTCGCTTTTTTAGCATCTGTTTATCAAATTTTAGCGATGTCTACAAGTTCAAGCGTATCTTCCTTATAAGCATCCTCCAAGCTTGTAACAAGAGCTCTTGCAGTATCAAGAGCAGTGATTACATTTACACCTGTCTCAATTGCTGTGCGGCGGATAAGGAATCCATCACGGGTCTTGTCACGGCCCTGAGTAGGTGTATCGATTACAAGGTCAATTCTGTGACCGAGGATAAGGTCAATGACTGTAGGTGATTCCTGGCTTATCCTGTTGATCTTCCTAGCCTTTACTCCATTTTCAAGGAGAGTATCTGCTGTAGATCTGGTTGCGTAGATGATATATCCAAGCTTTTCAAATCTTCTTGCGATATCGATTATCTCACCCTTATCTGAATCCTTAACGGTTATGATCATCTGCTTGTGCTTTGGAAGCTTAACTCCTGCTCCGATGAAAGCCTTATAAAGAGCTTCACTGTAGGACTTACTGATACCAAGACACTCACCTGTACTCTTCATCTCAGGTCCAAGGCTGATCTCAGCTCCTCTTATCTTCTCAAATGAGAATACCGGCATTTTTATCGCGATATGCTCAGCTTCAGGCTGGAGTCCCGGTGTATAACCAAGGTCCTTGAGCTTTTTGCCCATCATTACCTGGGCTGCCAGATCAACGATAGGAATACCTGTAACCTTACTGATGTAAGGTACTGTACGGGATGATCTGGGGTTAGCCTCGATGATGTAAACCTCGTCTCCAACTGCTATAAACTGCACATTTATAAGTCCTACTACATGGAGAGCCTTTGCAAGTCTCTCTGTGTAATCAGCAATTGTCTGCTTAACCTTATCTGAAAGTGACTGGGCAGGATATACAGAGATTGAGTCACCAGAGTGAATACCTGATCTCTCGATATGCTCCATGATTCCGGGGATTACGATGTTCTCTCCGTCACAAACTGCATCTACTTCAGTCTCAACACCCTGAAGGTACTTATCAACAAGGATCGGGTGATCCTGAGCTATTCTGTTGATGATATTGATGAACTCTTCAATCTCCTGATCTGAAAGAGCTATCTGCATGCCCTGTCCGCCAAGTACGTAGGATGGTCTTACAAGTACAGGATAACCAAGTCTGTTAGCAACTTCTTTTGCTTCCTCTGCTGTATAAACCGTAGCACCCTCTGCGCGCTTGATTCCTGTCTCTTCAAGGATTCTGTCGAAGATCTCTCTATCTTCAGCTGCATCAACATCCTCAGCCTTGGTACCGTAGATCTTAACTCCCATCTTCATGAGATCCTGAGTAAGCTTGATGGCAGTCTGGCCACCGAACTGAACAACTGCTCCGTCAGGCTTTTCAAGTCTTACTATATTCTCAACATCCTCGGGAGTAAGGGGCTCAAAGTAGAGCTTATCAGCTATATCAAAGTCAGTTGAAACTGTCTCAGGGTTGTTATTGATGATGATTGTCTCAAAGCCTTCTTTTTCAAAAGCCCATGTAGCATGAACCGAGCAGTAGTCGAACTCGATACCCTGTCCAATTCTGATAGGACCTGAACCGAGAACAAGGATCTTCTTTTTACCTGAACCCTGTCCCTCTGCCTCATTTTCCTCATCTTCATCGCCGTAAACTGAGTAGTAGTAAGGTGTCTCAGCCGCAAACTCAGCAGCGCAGGTATCAACCAGCTTGTAGGCTGCCTTGATGCCATAGAAATCTCTGAGCTTTTTGATAGTCTCTACTGAGAATCTTGTAAGTCTGCTGATTACCTTGTCAGGATACTCTAATTTCTTAGCTTTAAGAAGTGTATCGAAGCTGATGATCTTCTTTGCTTCTTCAAATTCAGGTGTGTTTTCCTCTGAAACCTTGTGACGGGCAATGGTGCTCTTTTCACCAAGTCTAAGGAGCTTAAGTTCCATCTTAACAAGCTTGTGGAGCTTATCAATAAACCACAGATCGATCATAGTGATGTCATGGATCTCATCATGGCTCATGCCGCGGCGAAGAGCTTCTGCGATAACCCAGATTCTCTGATCGTCAACTACTGTAAGTCTTTCCTTAAGTTCTTCGTCATCAAGCTCTGAGAAGTCGTAACTTGTAAGGCAGTCAACGTGCTGCTCCAGTGAACGGATAGCCTTCATCATTGCTCCTTCAAAGTTGGTGCAGATACTCATTACTTCACCGGTTGCCTTCATCTGTGTTGTAAGAGTTCTCTTTGCTGTGATGAACTTATCGAAAGGAAGTCTCGGGAACTTAACTACGCAGTAATCAAGTGTAGGCTCAAAGCTTGCGTAGGTCTTTCCTGTGATCGCATTTTTAATTTCATCAAGTGTGTAGCCAAGAGCAATCTTAGCTGCAACCTTAGCAATAGGATAACCTGTTGCCTTGGAAGCAAGAGCAGATGAACGGCTAACACGAGGATTAACTTCGATTACGCAGTATTCAAAGCTTGTGGGATGAAGCGCGAACTGTACGTTACATCCACCGGTTATCTGAAGCTCGTCAATGATGTTAAGAGCTGCACTCCTTAGCATCTGATACTCTTTATCTGTAAGTGTCTGTGAAGGAGCTACTACGATACTGTCACCTGTATGAACACCAACGGGGTCGATGTTTTCCATGTTACAAACGGTGATGCAGTTACCTGCGCTATCTCGCATTACCTCGTACTCTATTTCCTTCCAGCCTGCGATGCAGCGCTCTACCAGAACTTCGTTTGCTCTTGAAAGGCGAAGACCGTTCTCAAGAATCTCTATACATTCTGCTCTGTTATGGGCGATACCGCCGCCTGAACCGCCCAGTGTAAATGCTGGACGAAGTACTACAGGGTATCCGATTTTTTCAGCAAAAGCCACACCGTCATCTACGTTGTGAACAACCAGTGATGCTGCGCAGGGCTCGCCGATTTTTTCCATGGTATCCTTAAATTCCTGACGGTCCTCAGCCTTCTTGATTGTCTCAGCTGTTGTACCAAGGAGCTTTACGCCGTGCTTTTCAAGGAATCCTGACTCTGCAAGCTCCATACCAAGGTTAAGTCCTGCCTGTCCTCCAAGGGTTGGAAGTACGCTGTCTGGCTTTTCCTTCTCGATTATCTGCTCAAGAACCTTAACTGTAAGGGGCTCAATATAAACTTCGTCTGCTATATCTTTATCAGTCATGATGGTTGCAGGATTGGAGTTTACAAGGATTACCTCAATGCCTTCCTCCTTAAGAGATCGGCACGCCTGTGTTCCGGCGTAGTCAAACTCTGCTGCCTGGCCGATTACGATGGGGCCTGAACCTATGACTAAAACTTTTTTTACATCTTTATTCTTTGGCATTATGCTTCCTTCCTGATCATTCCTATGAATCTATCGAATAAGTAACCGCTGTCCTGAGGTCCGCAGCATGCTTCCGGGTGGAACTGAACTGTGAAGATGTTCTTGCCCACATACTTAAGTCCCTCGTTAGTTCCATCATTTACATTTACAAATGCAGGAACCGCGATGTTTTTATCAAGCTTATCTGTGTCCACCACATAACCATGGTTCTGTGAAGATATATACACTCTGCCAGTCTCAAGATCCTTTACAGGATGATTTCCGCCTCTGTGACCATACTTCATCTTATAAGTATCTGCGCCTGTTGCCAGAGCCATAAGCTGGTGTCCGAGGCATATTGCAAAGATTGGCACATTTGAAGCATAAAGCTTTTTGATCTCTTCTATAACTCCTGTGCACTCCTTCGGATCGCCGGGGCCGTTACTAAGCATGATTCCATCAGGGTTAGATGAAAGGATTGTTTCCGCAGTTGTATCGCAGGGATAAACTGTAACGTCGCAGCCTCTTGCTGCAAGAGATGCGGCAATATTATCCTTTGCTCCAAGGTCAAGGAGCGCTACCTTTAAGCCTTTTCCATTAAGCTCTCTTACAAGGCTTGGACGCTTTTCTCTCTTAGCAAGGTCGCCCTTAAGTGATGCCTCATAGTTTTCTTTATTGAAAACAGCACTTCCTGAAATCGGTCCGTTATCTGAAAGCTCCTTGGAACCGGGAATAAGCTTTACTTCCTTGCAGGAAACCTTCTCAACAACCTTGCCTGTTGTATATGCTTTAAGTCTCGGAATGATCTCATCTACGTTATAATTCTCATTGGTTGTTATCATTCCGTTCATTGTTCCCTTTTCACGGAGGATACGTGTCAGCTTTCTGGTATCAATTCCTGATATTCCGGGGATGTCATATTCCACTAAAAATTCCTGAACTGTCATATCACATCTAAAGTTAGATGCAACAGAGGAAATTTCTCTTACAATGACACCATCAAGCCATATGCGCTCTGATTCCATATCGCTTTTGCACACACCGTAGTTACCGATCAGCGGATATGTCATACATACTGCCTGTCCGGCATAGGATGGGTCTGTGAAAACCTCTGTATATCCAGCCATAGAGGTATTAAAAACTATCTCGCTTATTACCTCTTTAGTAGCACCGATGGCTTTTCCTTTAAAAACTGTGCCATCTTCCAAAATCAAAAATGCTTTCATTCACTCCTCCTGTTTTGATTTACATATATTAGTAATATCGGATTTCTTCGCGCTTCGAGCTTGCGCATTAAAAGGCTTATCACTTAAAGTACTTAACACCACTCTCAAATATCTTCATGTCCTGCTCACCAAAGATGTTAACAGCTACGCCGTCGCCTCTTCTCTCTGAGTGGCACATCTTACCAAAGCATCTTCCATCAGGTGATGTGATACCCTCAACTGCCATGTAAGAGCCGTTGATATTCCAGAGATTATCAAGATGTACGTTGCCCTCAGGATCACAGTACTGAGTTGCAATCTGTCCATTTTCAAAGAGCTTCTTAAGTACATCTACGGGAGCTACAAATCTTCCTTCACCGTGGGATGCAGGGTTTGTATATACTCCGCCAAGGTCAGCGCCCTGAAGCCAGGGTGACTTGTTACTTACAACCTTGAGGTACGCCATTGTTGAGATGTGGCGGCCGATTGTATTAAAGGTAAGTGTAGGACTTACTTCATTCTGACCTGTGATCTCTCCGCTTGGTACAAGGCCAAGCTTTATCATAGCCTGGAAGCCGTTACAGATACCAAGTGCAAGACCGTCTCTCTTCTGAAGAAGGTCATTTACTGCTTCCTTTATAGCCTCGTTCTGGAAAGCTGTTGCAAAGAACTTAGCACTTCCGTCAGGCTCGTCACCGGCTGAGAATCCACCGGGGAACATGATGATCTGTGCCTGCTCGATTGACTTTCTAAACTCTGCAACTGACTCTCTTATATCCTCAGCATTTCTGTTTCTGAAGATCTTAACTATTGTATCAGCGCCTGCTCTCTCAAAAGCCTGTGCTGAATCATACTCACAGTTACTTCCGGGGAATACCGGGATAAATACTGTGGGCTTTGCTGTCTTATTCTTGCAAACGTAAATATTTTCTGCCTTAAACTCTTTTGTTACGCTGCCATCCTCGAAGATGCTCTTCTTATCAGGGCTGTCGTTATCATCAGCGTCTGTCATAGGTGCAACTGAAGGGAATACTTTTTCAAGCTTGTTCTTCCAGGTATCAAGAGCTTCCTTTTCAGATACAACTACGCTTCCGATTGTGAAGTTGCCATCATCTGTAACAGCGCCAATCTCTCTTGCTTCTCTAAGGGCAAGTACTTCTCCTGCCTTATCAGCGGGAACTTCAAGGATGATGTTACCCATTCTGTTTGTGAAAAGGTCTTCGTTTTTAACAGACTCAGCAATCTTAACTCCAAGTCCGTTACCGAATGCCATGCGGCTTATGCCTGCTGCGATACCGTAGGAATCAACTGCATAAGCAGCTTTTACATAGCCCTTCTGCATGAGGTTATGGATCTCGTCGTATCTTGCCATTACCTTTTCATATACAGGAAGGTCATACTCATCTCTGTCTATAGGAAGTTCGATAAGGTAGTCACCTGTATTCTTAAGCTCAGGTGTTACAACATCGCTGTTCTTTGCAACATCTACTGCGAAAGAAACAAGTGTCGGAGGAACATTGATTTCTCCTGATGCTCTCTTTTCATCACCTTCGTAGAAGAAGGAACCTGACATTGAGTCCTTACCTCCTATTGAAGCGATTCCGAATCCGAGCTGTGCATCAAAGGATCCAAGAAGAGCTGTAAGAGGCTGGCTCCATCTCTTTGCATCACCTGTCATTCTCTGGAAATATTCCTGGAATGTGAAGTGAAGATTTTTATAATCACCACCTGTTGCCACGATTCTTGCAACAGACTCTGTTACTGCATAAACTGCGCCGTGGTACGGACTCCACTTTGAAAGATAAGGGTCATATCCGTAAGACATCATGGTTACTGTATCTGTCTTTCCGCCAAGTACGGGAAGCTTAGCAACCATTGCCTGTGTCTCTGTAAGCTGGTACTTACCACCGTAAGGCATTGTTACTGTGCCTGCACCGATTGATGAGTCGAACATCTCAACAAGGCCCTTCTGTGAGCATACGTTAAGATCGTCCATTGTGCTCATCCATGCAGCTTTTACATCATTCTTATCAAGTGCTTTCTTTACTTCAGGAATTGCGATTTTTTCAAGGTAGTTGTCTTCTCTACCGGGGATTTCAACCTCTACCTGTGTCTCCTGATGAGCTCCGTTTGTATCAAGGAAAGATCTCTTAATATCAACGATCTTCTTTCCTCTCCACTTAAGTACAAGTCTGGGTTCCTCTGTAACTACCGCAACCTTAACTGCCTCAAGGTTTTCCTCTGCTGAATACTCAAGGAACTTATCAACCTGCTCCGGGGCAACCACAACTGCCATACGCTCCTGTGACTCAGAGATTGCAAGCTCTGTTCCATCAAGTCCCGCGTACTTCTTCGGTACCTTATCAAGATCTACGTCAAGTCCGTCTGCAAGCTCACCGATAGCAACAGACACACCGCCTGCACCAAAGTCATTACACTTCTTAATAAGTTCACTTACTTCAGGTCTTCTGAAAAGTCTCTGTAATTTACGCTCTGTAGGTGCGTTACCCTTCTGAACCTCAGCACCGCAGGTAAGGATTGAATCTGCTGTGTGAGCCTTTGATGAACCTGTAGCTCCGCCGCAGCCGTCACGTCCTGTGCGTCCGCCAAGGAGAACAATGATATCTCCCGGATCTGAACTTTCTCTGATTACATGCTCCTGGGGAGCAGCACCCATTACCGCACCGATTTCCATACGCTTTGCAGCATAGTCAGGGTGATAGATTTCTTTTACATAGCCTGTAGCAAGACCGATCTGGTTACCATAGCTTGAATAACCTGAAGCTGCGCCTCTGACAAGCTTCTTCTGTGAAAGCTTTCCTTTAAGAGTATCTGCAACAGGAACTGTAGGATCAGCTGCACCTGTTACACGCATAGCCTGGTAAACATATCCTCTTCCTGAAAGGGGATCTCTGATAGCGCCGCCAAGACATGTTGCAGCACCACCGAAAGGCTCGATCTCAGTAGGATGGTTGTGAGTCTCATTCTTGAAAAATACAAGCCAGTTCTCAGTCTTTGGACCGTTACCGTAGTCAACATCCACAGGAACTACTACTGTGCAGGCATTGTTTTCCTCAGACTCTTCCATGTCTGTAAGCTTGCCGTCTTTCTTGAGTTTTTTCATACCCATAAGAGCGATATCCATGAGTGATATGAATTTCTCGCTTCTCTTAGCAGGATCAGCGTAAACCTGCTCTCTTGCTGCTAAATATTTGTCATAGGAGTTTTTGATAGGTGCCTGATAGAAGCCCTCACCAAAGCTAACATTCTTAAGCTCTGTACCAAAGGTTGTGTGACGGCAATGATCAGACCAGTATGTATCGAGAACGCGGATCTCTGTCATTGAAGGATCGCGCTTTTCATCATTATGGAAGTATTCCTGAATCCATTTAAAATCATTAAATGTCATTGCAAGACCAAAGGATTCATAAAGCTTCTTGAGCTCATCCTCAGGCATATCCTTAAAGCCCTCAAGGATCTTAACATCCTCAGGCTCGTCATAGTTTTCAATAAGTGTTTCAGGCTTATCCTCAGAAGCGATGCGGGAATCCACAGGGTTCATTGTGTACTCCTTTATCTTTGAAAGTTCATCTTCGGAAATATCGCCCATAAGCATGTAAGTTACAGCTGTGCGGATAACAGGCTCTGCCTCTCCATCTATAAATCTTACACACTGTACTGCGGAATCAGCTCTCTGATCGAACTGTCCGGGAAGTGCCTCAACGCTGAAAACTTTTGCATCAGCAGGTACTTCGATTTTTTCTTTATATAAAATATCAACAGGAGGCTCGGAGAAGACTGTTGTACAAGCCTTTTCAAATACCTCATCAGATATATTTTCAACATCATATCTGATAAATATTCTTACCTTGGATACGCTCTTTATTCCAAGATAGCTCTTTATCTCCGATCTCAGCTCCTTAGCCTTGCCGGCATAGGGTGCCTTTTTTTCAACATAGACTCTTCTGACGTTACTCATAAACTCCTCCTAAAATAAATATATATGCTAAAGAATTTCAAAATAGAAATTCGTAAGCCCGTAAAATGTGGTAACTCATTCTTCACTAAACTCGATAGAACCTCGTTAAGTGAAAATGAGTGGCTCGCACTAAGCTCGATAAAACCTCGCCAAGTGCTCTGCACAAAAAAATGCTTCAAGGTAAAACTACTTTGAAGCATTAATAATCACCGGAAGGCATCAAACCTCCCAAAACATATAACAACTCACGGTCAACCGCCGCTTCTGAAACGCCGATTGTTTTTGCAGATACCTTAAGACCCTCAACCAAATACATAAGGTTGCGGGCGCAGCCAAGAGTATCAATACAAATAAATTCGCCTGAGCGAACACCATTATCTATAAGTGCCTGCACTATCTGCACTCCGGTATCAAACTGCTTGCGAAGAGGGTTATCCTCCAGAGGCAGTTCCTTTTGCGAAAAGTATTCATAGGTAGCGACAACAAGACTATTCTTCTTGCGAAGAATCTCCTTCTTTTGCTCCTTCAGAAAAAGTGCCAGCATATCGCCGGCAGATGCATCATTACTAAGAGCTTTTTCAATTGCTTCCGAATCGTCCTCATCTGCTTCAGCAGACAGTACGCCAAGGAATATTTCTTCCACAGAAGAGAAATAGAGATAAAGGCCTCCACGACTGATATCACAAGCATCCACGATATCCTTCATGGTGACGTCCTTAAAACCCTTTACCGAAAAAACTTCGCGAGCCTTTTCCAGTATGTATTTTCTTTTCTGAGCAGACTTCTCACTCATTCAAAATACTCCCGAAAATCTTTTGAAAAAATCCCCCGTTCCTACTCACTTATATCAGTAGGTATCAAAATTTATCGAACCCCATTCATGCAAGAGCTCTCTCATCTTGTCTACTACGGAAAAAAGCACACCTGTGTAAACGCCCTGAGCCCAGGTTGTTCCCTTGGTCTGACCCTCGAGAATATACTTCGATAATATACCTGCCAGATCATCCATATCGGTGATCTCCGCTCTTCTTATAAACTCAAGCTCATCCTTATAATTAGTCAGGTGATTTCTAGTGAAAACATAATGATAATTGCGGTTCATCATTCCAGTCTGCTGAGCCGCTTTCACAAAACTAAGAAGCATTGAATCGTATACAGGAAAAGGCATTGAATTAGACAGTTCGCTATTACTATAACTCTCAGCGACCTGTGCCTGTGTATGTTCCTTTAGCCAATCGCTATACTTCACCAAAGTCTGAACATCATCCTTGTATCTTGACACAATATCTTCTACGCTGTTTTCGCCTTCTTTTCCTTCGAACATATAAGTGCCCCCTTGTTTATTCATTTCATATGGAAATAAATAATGCTCATAAGAATTTTATCTCCAAGAATTATAACAGTAAGAAATAGAATTGTATAGAAGGAAAATTGTTAATTCTCATGTTTTGCGATATACTTGTTTGAAAATGTGGCGCCTACACTGAAAGAAGATTTCAATGATAATTCGCCATACATAAATAGTAGTACCTAGTTGAGGACAAACATTATGAAATTTTTTCTTCTATATATAAAGCAAACAATAAGATTCGTTTTAAAGCCAATGTCATTTATTCCTGCCATTGTAATGATGTGCATCATTTTTTCTTTTTCAGAGCAGGAAGGTGATCAGAGCAGCCAGCTCAGCTACACTGTAGGCGTTGAGGTCTTATCCGTAACCAACAACGTTTTGGACAAAGGCTGGACCAGACAGCACATCGAGGAGCTAAGCTCTCACTATCAGTTCTATATAAGGAAAGCTGCTCATTTTACAGAGTATATGATCTTGGCATTTACGGTGGCCTTTCCTCTATATGTTTATGGCCTTAGGGGATTCCCGCTGGTTATAATAGCAGGCATGATCTGCGTAGGCTATGCCTGCTTTGATGAGTACCATCAATCTCTTGTTGCAGGCCGCCTTGCCTCCAGGAAAGACGTAGCAATCGACAGCTCCGGTTCCATTGTAGGTATCATCATCATGAGGATTGTAGGCTGGACCGGACGCATGACAATCTTCAAGCCTCTCTCCTATACTGAGGATGAGAAGGAAGGCATGAGCGGTAAAAAACCAGCAGTATAAGCTTTTTCCTTATGCATGAACCACCCCCACCGACTATGTCGGAAGGAGTTTTCTCGCTGATAAATTATAATAAAGCATCAACGTACCATAACAATTTCATAAACCAAAGTCATATTCGCCAATTTGTCGCAAAAACAAGCAAACTCACAGCAACATATAGTTAGTTAAGATATCTTCCATATACTATATTTATCAAAAGGAACCAACTTTAGATAAGATTCCCATATATTTGAAATTAAAAAACTACTATATAAAACGCTTGGAGGAAAACATGAAAAGAAAAGACATATTGGCAGCCGTTCTTGCTGCAGCCATAATCGCAGGATGCGGAGGAAATATCCCAACTAGCAGTCCTGCAGCCACTGATGAAAGTGCAGCTGCCGAAACCACGGAAGTTTCAGCGGAGGTTACTGACAAGGCTTCTACCAATGAAGATAGCTCTGAAACCACAACAGCAGATGCTTCCGAGTCCGAAAATAACTCTGATCCCGAAAACACAAATGATTCAGATTCCGCAGACAGCTCTGATTCCGAATCTTCAAAGAAAGCCTTCGTGGATGATGTGGCACTTAAAGACCTCTGCGCAGACAACTTCACTCTTGGAGTTGGAATAAACGGAAGCGATCTCTTTAATCAGTGCCTCAATATTCCTCAGTACATGGAGCTCTCCAAAAAGCACTTTAACAGCGTTACCATGACTAACCTTATGAAAAGCTGCTATATCCTGGATCAGGCAGGTTCCATTAAAAATCTTGAAGATGGTAATGATGAACCGGCTCTTTCCTTTGCTTCTATTGATCCAACCTTAGAGTGGTGCAAGGAAAACGGCATGAAGATGCGAGGACACACTCTCGTTTGGCATACACAGGCTCCGAACTGGTTTTTCAGAGAGGGCTACACTGACGATGGTGAATATGTAGACAAAGAGACAATGCTTAGCAGAATGGAGAGCTATATCAAGCAGCTCCTTACTCACGTTCAGACTGAGTATCCCGGCGTAATCTACTGCTGGGATGTTGTAAACGAAGCGGTTGAGCCTGAAAGCGCTGACCCTGACAGCTTTTTCAAGTGCCGCACCAAATGTGGCCAGGATCCAAATCCTTGGTATGACACAATCGGACCCGATTATGTGGAAATGGCATTTACCTATGCAAGAAAATATGCAGATGAAGATGTCCTTCTCTTCTACAACGACTACAACACCTATCAGGAACCAAAGACTGAAGGCAT
This sequence comes from Butyrivibrio sp., assembly GCA_024690485.1. Taxonomy (GTDB): domain Bacteria; phylum Bacillota; class Clostridia; order Lachnospirales; family Lachnospiraceae; genus Butyrivibrio. Next base: position 19,565 of record JAILPB010000075.1, read on the forward strand.
CTACGCTCTCTGTGAATACCTCAATGAGAAAGGCCTCATCGACGGAATCGGCATGCAAGGCTACTGGGGAATTGACTATCCTCCGATTTCCGATATTGAAAAGGCCATAACTAAATTTGCAGAGCTTGGTCTTCAGATACAAGTAACTGAGCTTTCTATCGGAGTCGATGCCGAGACAGATGAACAGTTTGAGAAGCAGGCAGAAGCTTACGGAAAAGTATTCCAGATGCTGCACGATATGGACCAGGAATCCGGCGGTCCTGCCAACATCACCAATGTAACTGTATTCGGTCTTGTAGACCACTACCGTGAAAGTGACACAACCAATACCCGCATCTTCAACAAAGACTACGAGCCTAAGCCTGCCTTCATTAAAATCAGAGAAGTAATGGAAAATTACTAATTCAAATAAAACAAAGAATCGACCACAGCCATCAAAATGATGGTTTTAAATAAGGTTTTTTACCATCATATTGATGGTTCTGCAAATTGTATTTATTCCAACAAAAAACTCCAAGCCACGGTGCTCCCATGGTTTGGAGTTTTTCTCATCTATTCTTGAACAGAATCCCTCTATCATAAATGTTATATACTTTGCAAAATATCAATAACATTTACACTAATTCCAGTTAATAATTATTCACATTAATTAAGTCTCCACCAGTTATCTGCCGCAAATAAAAAGACTACAATTTGCAGCAGCGGTCTTCGGCTCAGTTTTACTGCCGCAAATAAGGAAATCGCAAAATGATATAGTGCATTTTTAGTATTCTTTTCTGCTGCAAATTTCAATAGCAGCAATTGCAACAGCAGGTAATGTTTACAAATTATCGATTTTCAGATAAAAACTCCTGCCGCAAAGGGCCAAAGTTAATATAGCAGCAGATAAGGTCTGCTAAATGTGCCTGCTGCAAAAAGCTATATCAATATTTGCGGTAGGAAAAGGACCCCAAAAATGTCTGTCGCAAAGCAAAGAAATTGCAAATGCAGTAGGAAAACGTAGGAAAGTCATCCTATAAAATCACCAATTTAGGCGTATATTTGAAAATTATTCTGAAGGTAGCATGTTTTTGACGTATTATCGCCAAGCTGCAACAAAACTGCCATCCGAACTGTATAAATATATGAGAGCAAAAATAAAGCACTCAGAAAAATATTAATATATAATAGTTCACGGTCATAGGAGGAGAATTTGGGATGAAAAACAAAAGAATATGTTTACTTTTATTATGTGCAGGATTTACGCTTACAGGATGCAGCTCTCTTTCAGAGACTCCGATAGCTGAAGTAATTGAAAGTATCCGAGGTCAAGAGGAAAAAGTTAATGAAGACACTGTTACTTCTGACCCTGATGTAGAAGTAGTCGGAGAGGAATCTGAAGGTGAGGATTCTACCAGCACCAGAGAGCAGGAGCCTGCAGGATTTGAAAATGAGATATCCGGAGAATCTGAAACATTATTACCAGAGAATTCAGAAGGAACAGCTAATACTGATAAAGTAGGAATATCCGGTGCTGATGAGGATGTAAATTCAATCACTTCCGATGGTGAATCTTCAGACACTTCCGAAAGAGAAACAGCATATAGTGATGGTGTGATTTCAGGAAGATCAGGAGCCACCCCATCTGACAGCTCATCAAGAAATAAAAATACATCTGCAAATAGCAGCGACGACCTTACTACTACGCTCCTATCAAACAGCTTGATGCAGGAAGACAATGAGCCTGATCTAGAAGGAAACACCTGCATCGTGGATGTGTGGTGGAACAATAATAAAGACAGCTATGTTCCCCGGGCTGAGGATACAGAGATAACCATCTATCTGAACGATCATACTGAAAGGCAGAAGGGCTTTACCTTAAACACAGGCGTAAGTTCAGTGGTAACAGGGGATACAAAAATTGACATCGACAATGACGGCGAGAATGAATACGCTGTAGAAGCATATTTTGGAAATACTGCCGCAGAATACAACTTTGTATATATCTTCAAGCATGTGAACAACAAGATCGTATCCATATATCCTAATAAGGAAATCGAGGCTCAGTTTGACAACTGCATAAATACAGAATTTACCACAGTTGAAAAAGACGGACAGACCTTAAATGCCCTTGAAGTAACGACTTATGGCAAAGAAGATGGCGAAGTTTTCGAAGATTACCACGCTATACTCGTTTTTGAAAACGGTCACTGGGTAGAATTCAATTAAAAAGCGCCTACTTCAGAAAGTGCAAAAAACATCTCGAAAGCGCAGAAAAAATTATAAAAAGCAACACAGAAGGAATTAAATTGGAAATCACAGAGAAAAAAATTACGCCCCGTAAAATCCTTAAATGGGTAAGACATAATATTTTAGAAACAACAGTACTCATCATCATAGCTTTTGCATTATCAGCAATTGTACTAAGCGCCCTGCACCTTAGATTCAGATTCTTTATGTATCAGGGAATAGTGATTTTCTCAGTACTGGGAATTGTCATCGGAATAATCCAAAAGGTTCGAAGAAACGAAAACAAAAAGGTTCAGATTGCAATCT
>JAILPB010000025.1 GCA_024690485.1 Butyrivibrio sp.
CAGATATAAAAACTCTGTGGATTTCTTTTGCCAGTATGTGCTGAAGTTTGCCGTATCCATGATGAATGCGGACAGTAGTTACAACACAGCTATCAACTCAGTGTTTTATGCTCTTGTACCTGCTGCGCTGCTGGCATTTAACCGATCTGAAAATGAACTTAAAGTAATATGCTCCTTCATATTTTTTGCATCAATAATTCCTCTTGAAGTTACTATTCTAAAGCGCATAATGAGCAATTCATCCGAGACCATTATCGTTGATGAGGCCATGGGAACACTCATTGGTGTGCTTAATGAAAAGCCAATGGAATATGCAGGCAGTGAAGTGCCGACAAGCTTTGATATAGAGTTTTCTGATGTTTCTTTCAGGTATGCAGAGGACCTTCCATATGTTCTTAAAAATGTGAGCCTTACTATGAAAGAGGGCACTATGACGGCTCTTGTGGGAATGTCCGGAGGAGGAAAAAGTACAATTGCGCAGCTGTGCGCAAGGCTAAGAGATGCAGAGCAGGGAACAGTAAAGATAGGCGGTGTGGATATCAAACACATCTCCGAGGAAAAACTAAACGAAATACTCAGCATAGTTTTTCAGGAGAGTACGCTTCTTAAAATGAGCATCGCTGAGAACGTTGCCTTATACAAAAAGAATGCCGGCCGCGAGGAAATAATGAAGGCTCTCAAGGCAGCTCAGTGTATGGATATTATTGAAAAGTTACCGGAAGGAATCGATACAATATATGGCTCTAAAGGCGCTCATTTATCAGGAGGAGAAATACAGAGAATAGCCATAGCAAGGGCGATTCTCAAGGATTCACCAATAGTTATTCTGGACGAAGCAACAGCTTTTGCAGATGCGGAAAATGAGTATCTTATCAGAAAGTCTTTTGAGAACCTGTTAAAAAATAAGACCGTAATCATGATAGCTCACAGACTTTCTTCCATCAAAAATGCAGACAACATCTATGTTATAGATGGCGGTAAACCAATCGAGAAGGGTACCCACAAAGAGCTTATGGAATCACATGGAAGGTATTACGAGATGTACAGCGAGTACAAGAAAGCTGTCAGCTGGAAACTAGAGAAGGAGGCAGTTGCTGATGCTAAAGTGTCTTAAATATATGTCTGACGGCGGCAAGAGAACCGTCCTTTATGCTTCCTTGTGGCTTGGACTTTTCCACATCGTATGTATGCTCCCGATGATAATGATAATACATGTATTATCTTTGATGCTTAAGTCATATCAATCAGGAATTCCAATCGGTACAAGCCTGTGGTCATATCTGATCATTGGCGCGGTTCTTATAGTCATCATGTTTCTGACATATAAGAAAATGTACAGCATGAAGTATATAAATGCGGCCAATGAAAATAACTCACTTAGAATGGGAGTTGCAGACAAGTTTAGAAGGCTCCCTGAGAGCTTCCTTTCTACTCATGACTTAAGTGATCTGACATCAACTGTAATGGATGATGTGGGTACAATCGAGGGAGTTCTTGCAAATCAGCTTACAGAGATGATAGGTGGGGCTTTTGGAATTGGCGGAACCCTCATATTCATGTATCTGATAAATGTAAAAATGGCGCTTGCCCTCACTGCGGTTATTCCTTTTGTGATAATCAGCATGTCCCTTAGCGATACTGTGTCAGGCAAGACTCATATGAAAAACAGAATCGCCAGAGTTGCCATATCAGATTCGATTCAGGAGTATCTGGAAAATATCAGGGTTCTTAAGATATCCGGAAATATCAGTACATATCAAAAAGGAATTTTTAAAAAGATAAGTCATCTGATCCCGGGTCTGGTGTTGTTTGAGTTTCTTGCAGGAATGTGCGTTTCTCTTGCCTATAACTTCCTTAGGATGGGAATAGGCGTGGTGGCAATATATGGGGCAGGTCTCCTTGTAAAAGGTGAGGTAAGCGTAGAAATCTACATAACATTTGTACTTATGGCTGTGTGGATATATGAGCCGCTCTCCTATACATGCGAATATTTGGGGGCTGTTATAGCGAGTAAGGTTGCTACTACACGTATAGAAAACATCA
>JAILPB010000034.1 GCA_024690485.1 Butyrivibrio sp.
CCAACATAAGTCTTCCCGTTCGGATTTGCAATCATTTTTGTTTTTTACGGTCATTTCCGGCTCCGGGGTGCTGATTTACGAGGGACAAGAATATAAATTAAGACAGTCTGATTGTGTCTTCATCTATTGCGATAAGCCATACATTCATCAAACGGATGAGAACGATCTATGGACGCTTCGTTGGATACACTTTTATGGACCTGCGTTGCCTTCCATATATCGTAAGTATTGCGAACGAGGGGGGCGTCCGGTATTTCGACCTTCTATGGATGATAAGTTTCAGGCTATAACTGGAATACATGATGATCTAATGGCGATAGCTAAGTCAGATGACTACATGCGGGATATGCTGATAAATCAACACTTGTCTGCCCTCTTGACCATCATAATGTCTGAATCCTGGCATCCTGAAGATCAGGAGGAAATGCCCAAGAAGAGGTCAGTGCTTTTGCCTATAAAGGAGTACCTGGATTCCAATTATGCATTAAAGATCACACTTGATGATTTGGCAGAAAGGTTTTTCATCAATAAGTACTATTTAGCTAAATCCTTCAAAGAGCAGTATGGAGTTAGTGTAAACAACTATTTATTATCTGTTCGCATTACAAAAGCAAAGCAGCTTCTCAGGTTTTCAGATAAATCTATAGAACAGATCGGTTTAGAGTGTGGCTTAGGTCAGGCACATTATTTTAGTTCTAAGTTTAAAGAAATTGAAGGCGTACCGCCAAGCATATATCGGGAACAGTGGTGAGCCACTGTTCTCGATTTTGTTGCGAGGAAAACATATCTAAACAAAAAAGCCAAGATTTTGTAAGTGAAAGCCAAGATTTTGAATTCGAATTTATAAAGGCTTCACTTATAATGCGCATATTGCAAAGAATCTCAGCTTGGATGGTGATAGGTCATTCACGCTCGGATTATGTAAATGGATAACAAAGAACATTAATCCCAGGAAGGAATTGATAAGATGAAGAAAGCATTAATAACCGGAGTGACCGGGCAGGACGGATCATATTTGTCGGAATTTCTCATTGAGAAAGGCTATGATGTCCATGGAATTATTCGTAGGTCTTCTGTAGACTTCAGAGAGCGTATTGCACCTTTGGAGGGTAATCCCCAGTTTCATCTGCATTTCGGAGATCTTTCCGATACAAGTTCTCTTGTAAAGGTCATAGGAATGGTGAGACCGGATGAGATCTATAATCTTGCAGCCCAGAGTCATGTACAGGTAAGCTTTGATTCTCCTGAGTTTACTGCGGATATCGATGCTACAGGTGTGCTGAGAGTACTGGAAGCTGTAAGAATCACAGGACTGGCAAGCACATGCCGTATATATCAGGCGTCAACATCGGAGCTTTACGGCAAGGTTGAAGAGGTACCTCAGAATGAGAATACTCCATTCCATCCATATTCACCTTACGCTGTCGCTAAGCAGTATGGTTTCTGGATTACAAAGGAGTATCGTGAGGCATACAATATGTTTTGCTGTTCAGGTATCCTTTTCAATCATGAGTCCGAGAGACGTGGCGAGACATTTGTTACAAGAAAGATAACTCTTGCTGCATCCCGTATAGCTCAGGGAAAACAAGATAAGCTCTACCTTGGTAACCTTGATTCTCTTCGTGACTGGGGTTATGCAAAGGATTATGTTGAGTGCATGTGGTTGATCCTTCAAAATGATAAACCGGAAGATTTTGTAATAGCAACTGGTGTACAGCATAGTGTGCGTGAATTCACACAACTTGCATTCCATCATGCGGGTATCGAGCTTGAGTTCACAGGTTCCGGTATGGACGAGAAGGGAATTGACAAGGCAACAGGAAAGGTACTGGTTGAGGTATCGCCTGATTTCTACAGACCGACTGATGTAGTTAACCTTTGGGGTGATCCTTCCAAGGCAAAGAGAGAACTTGGCTGGAATCCCACAAAGACAAGCTTTGAGGAACTTGTTAAGATCATGGTTGATTATGATATGAAGAAGGTTGCTGTTGAGAGAGCTGAAGAGCATATCAGAACAAATCTCGCAGAGTACCTTGAGAAGGGTGTAGTTAAGTAAATAGATTTGAAAGAAGGTAAAATCATTATGATGCCTGAACAGTATAGAGCCAAGCAGGCTCCTATGGCTAAAGATGCAAAGATCTATGTCGCAGGTCATCGCGGCATGGTGGGCTCTGCTATCGTAAGAGAATTAGAGAGACAGGGCTATACAAACATTATCACAAGAACACATAAGGAACTTGATCTGACCAGACAGGATCAGGTTGAGAGATTTTTTGATGAAGAAAAGCCGGAGTATGTATTTCTTGCCGCGGCTAAAGTTGGCGGCATCATGGGTAATGCCACAGCCAAAGCTGACTTTATGTACGATAATATG